>NZ_BAAGIE010000014.1:0-117801 GCF_054658275.1 Sessilibacter sp. MAH3
TTTATAGGCCATTTGTAGGTTCCTTTGTTTGGGGCAGTTTACCCTACAAGCTGGTACGAGATTATTAAACCACTACAGTAATGGTTTTGCCATCGACGATGATCAGTGGCGATTGAATAATTTTGCCGCTGATAACGTCAATCATGGCGTCGGCGGTGATTGCCGTTTTGGCTAAAGTACTGTGGCTTAATGCTGCAAGAACTGCTGCGCCAGCGAGACAAAGGCTTTGGCGTAATACCTTAAAGGATTGTCGACATTGAACAGCTAGTTGCATTCGTTCACTCCAAATTCTTTCTATTTTTTAAGATGCATTAACAACGCGGAACGGTTATTAACGTGATTGCTTAAAGAGACGAACAATTTGGCGAATAACACCGAGGATTACTTTGATTAAATCAGCAGTGAGTTAACTAGAGATTTAAAAGCTTAAATAACCTTGGCTAAAAGCATAGCGAATTAACATGGCGGTGCACATAAAAACAATTAAAGCCCGAATATAAACGGCTTTAATGCTGACTAAAAAATGCGAACCCAACCAAGAGCCAATAACTTGCCCAACAATCATTAGTGCTCCAATTATCCAAACGACTTTTCCTAAACTGATAAAAATAATTAACGAGGCAAAGTTGCTGGCAAAATTTAAAGGCTTGGCCATCATGCTGGCTTTTACTAAATCTTTTCCGGCACCAAGCACATTGGCAAGCGCAAAAAAAGAACCCGTACCCGGGCCAAAAAATCCGTCGTAAAAACCAATGGTGGGAATAACGCCGTTTTTATAGGATTTTAGAGAAATTTTAGGTTCTGTTGTTTGTTGCGGTGTGGGCGAAATTAAAAAATAAATGGCAATTAAAAATAAAACGATGGGAATAATAAACGAGAGCGATTTTGCATTGATGAATTGAATGGCAATGGCACCAATAAGGGCGCCTAAAAAAGCAGTAATAATAAGTGGTTTTGTCTCGCGCCAATCGAGCTTGCCTTTACGGATTAACAACCACGTGGAAGTCGCCAAACCAACGGTACCTTGCAGTTTATTGGTGCCCATGGCAACCAACGGCGGTAAACCAAATAAAAATAACGCCGGTAAGCTGATTAAGCCACCGCCACCTGCAAGAGTGTTGATAAATCCCGAGACTAACGCCGAAACAAACAGCAGTAATACGCCATCAAGAGGCAGGGCCAGTACATCCACGTAAATACGTCCAATCAAAAAGTGTGTGGATTATACCGTGGTATAAATGGATTTGATGCCTGAGAGTTTAACGTATTTATTCTCGATTATTGACGAGGCGTTAGAGGGTTCCTGAATAAGAATTTCATATAGGAACTTCTGATTAACTCATCCATGATTTAATCAGAGGACAGAAATTGAAAATGCGATTTCCAATTTCTTCACAATTTCAATCACTTACCGTTCTTGAAATTGGCGACACATCCTTGTGTCGCGAGAAACCCTGGTTAATCAGAGTTTCCTATAGAAAATTGCCTGTTAGTAGATTGGTAAATGTAAGCACTTTTTAAAAGCTGGTTTTAAAAGACTCGCATAAAAAATATCAGCAATAAAACATCGCACTATTCGTGTGGAGATAATGTTAGGGAAAAAGTCATGTTGGATAGTGATCAACAATACGCGTTTCGCCAAATTGCGTTTGCAGCGCTTTTGCGCGAGCCGCCTGAGCATCGCCTTCTTTCACGTTCTGTGTTCTTTCAAAGCAGCGTTTAATTAATGCTGCGTCGCGTTGCGTTACTGCGCCGTCGTATTGTTCTAAAAGCACTTGCACAAGGTTGAGGTTTAAGCCCGGATGGTTGGGAAATATCGCCAGCGCCTCTTGGAAGACGCGCGTGGCTTGGCGATAGTCTTTATTTTGATAAGCGCTGATCCCCAATTTGGTCAGCGAGGCAACTTTTTCTTTGGAGCCTTGGGTAACCGGTGTGGCTGCGGCGCGCTCTATTTTTGCCAACACTTTAGACTCACCGGCAAACTCCGCGGCCATGGCATGAAGATGATCTTCGGCCTCTTCGGTTTCACCGGCGTCTTGCAAGGCTTGCACGTAATCAAGATGACAATCGGCGTCGTCGGATGCGTTGTCGCGAAACAGTTGTCGGGCTTCGTGATTGCTTTTCTCAGCCGTTGGTTTGTTCATTGCCTGGTCTAAACTCGATAAAATCAGGCCGCCTTTGAGCTGTACATCAAGATCATCGGGATTGTCTTTGAGTTTACGAGTGAGAATTTTGCGCGCCTTTTCGGCTTGTTCGTAAGACTCCTTTGTGGATGAGTCGCGGGCCCAATGGGCAGCTTTGCGAGCAAAGTTATACACGTCCGATTCGTCTTCGTGAATACTGTTCATGCCCCACTTAATGGCGTGCTGAAAACTTCGTGTGCTGGTTTTGACGTCGCCGTTGGCTTCGGCGATTTCGGCCAATTTACGATGTCGCAACACCGATTTTGGCGACAACTTACAAGCATGTTCGATTTCTTCTTGGGCTTTATCGATATCCGAGCGCGACAAATGTACCCGAGCTAACAGGTCTCGGGCCTCAACGTAGCGTTGATCGTGGGCGAGCACTTTTTGCAGAATAATTTCCGCTTGATCCATGGCGCCAAGCTCAACCAAGGTTTCGGCTAAACCCAGCATGGCCCAAGGCAGCGGTCGCTGTTCAACAATGCTTTCGTAGTGCTCGCGGGATTTATGCAGTTCACCCAGTAAGAATAAAATCCGGCCTTTGATGCGCTCTATTTCAAACGCAAACTTAGCACCGCTGGCGAGCATTTTTTCGCAGACTTCAATGGCTTCGCGGTAGTTTTTTTCGGCGAAGAGTTTTTTGATCGGCAGTAAGGCTTCGTGTTTGATTAAGACTCGATCGAGCCTCAGGCAAAACTGCTTGGGCGTAAAGGGTTTGGCAACGTAGTCATCCGGCTGGCTTTCTATGGCGCCGAGCACCATTTCGCGAGAGGTTTCTGCGGTGATCATGACAAACAGGCCCACGGGAGTGAGCAGCTTTTTAGCGCGCAGCGCTTCAAGCAATTGCTGGCCATCTTGGCTGCGGCCCAGATTGTAGTCGCAGATGATCAAGCTATATGGACGGGATCTACACATCGACATCGCCTCCTGCGCGTTAGCGGCGGTATCGATTCTGGCGATGCCTTGAGTACTGATCATGCGCTTCATGGCGCCGCGCATTTCGGGCATGTCGTCAACAATTAAGCAGTTGTGACGCTCATAGAGCTTAATCAGTTCGAGTTTGGTTATTAGGGTCAAAGCGGTCTCTGGGTCAATTGCGTCTAACTAAAGAAGATTCCCATTAATTAAGAATCTTCTAGAAGTTTAGATGAAATTGATCGCTTAGCTTTTATTCCTGTTTGAAAGGTAGCATTTCTGTGGTTTCTGCCATGTATTGCTCAATGCCTGGCTTTTCACGTCGTAAAAAATCGCGAATGGCTTCGTCGAATCGACTGTCTGCCAACCAGTGATTTGACCAAGTGGCGGTTGGTGTAAAGCCGCGCTGGATCTTGTGTTCGCCCTGTGCACCGGGATCAAAACATTGAATGCCCTGCTCTATGGCGTATTCAATGCCTTGGTAGTAGCAGGCTTCAAAGTGCAGCGAATCGTACTCATCGCGACACCCCCAATAGCGACCAAAAAGATGCGTGCTACTTTTAAAACACAAAGCCGCCGCGACCAGCTTGTCGTTGGTGTAGGCTTGAACCATCATCAGGTTTTCGGGCATGGTTCTACCCAAAGTTTGAAAGAAATCTCCGGTTAGATAGCCATCATGGCCGCTGCGTTTTAGATAAGTAAGACGGTAGAACTCGTAGAATTTGCGCCATTGCGCTTCGGTAATGTCTCTGCCTTCACAGCGTATCAAGGTGACGTTTTGAGACTCAACCTTCTGGCGCTCTTTTTTAAGGTTTTTACGCTTACGGCTGGCAAATGTCGCTAAAAAGTCGTCAAAATCTCTGAAATCTTGATTATACCAATGAAACTGGCAGCCTTGGCGCAAGGCAAATCCCGACTGCTCTAAATGGCTTGCCACCTTGATATCACTGAACAAACAATGCCACGACGACGCGCCTATTTTTGCAGCCTGGTCGGTGATCACCTCTGCCATTTGAGTCATTAACGTTTGTTGCTGTTGTTCGTCGAGATGATTGGCAAAGCAAAAACGTGGGCCGGTAGCCGGTGTAAAAGGAATTGCACTTAACAGCTTTGGATAGTAATGCAGGCCGTTGCGGTGGTAGGCGTCGGCCCATGCCCAATCAAATACGTATTCGCCATAGGAATGGCCTTTAACAAACAGTGGCAGCAAAGCGATCAGTTGATCTCCTTGGTAAACCGTTAGGTGAAAAGGTTGCCAGCCGGATTCGGCGGTGGTTGCGCCACTGCTTTCTAAGGCGTGTAAGAATTCATGTCTTAAAAATGGATAATCACTCCCGGCGACGCGATTCCAGTCGTTGGCGTCAACATCGGTAACACTGGTTACAAACTTAAAATCCATACAAATTATCCAAGCGCAGGTTCGATGTGATACTGGGTTTAACGCTGTGAGCGTTAATGCCATTTTCGCGAGTTGCGAAAGCTATGCCGTAGGGCTTATCAAACTAGAACTGGGACGAGAGTTCAACCGATAGTTGCAAAACACTGTTTTCGAAATTGTGTTTTCGAAATTGTGTTTTCAAAACTGTGCTTTCTGAAATCCAGAGTCGGTACGAGTTCTGAAATTAACGATGTTATTCGCTATCGTTTAACGATGACGGGCGGTGTTCTTTAACAACGCGATCCAGACGGAAGCTACAGGTAAATGTGCTGCCGTGGTTGATTCGACTGGTGATTTCAAGATGCGCTTGGTGACGTGACAATACGTGTTTAACAATGGCCAGCCCTAAACCGGTGCCGCCGGTGTCTAGGCTGCGGCTGGCGTCAACGCGATAAAAGCGTTCGGTAAGTCTGGGAATGTGGCGCGCTTCAATACCTATGCCGTGGTCTTCAATGGCGATATGACCGCCGCCTTCATCAACGTAAGCGTGCAGAATGATTTGGCTTTTGGCCGGTGAATAACGCACGGCGTTGTAGACTAGGTTCGAAATACAACTGCGTAGCTCTTCGATAACGCCAATCAACAAAAAGTCTTCGTCGGCGTCGATTTCAAACTGATGAGCCTTGTCGCCACTGAGGTCTTGGGCGTCGTGGACGATGCTTTGCAGCAAATCGGCGACGTTAATTTTTGTCTCTCGCAGGCTGCTGTCGTCGGTTTCAAGGCGTGTCAAAGTCAGCAGATCTTCAATGATCAAGGTCATGCGTTTCGATTGCTGTTCCATTTGGCTGATGGCTTTTTGCCAAACACCGGGCAGCGAATCGGCATTATCGGCCATGGTTTCTAAGTAACCCCGCACCACTGTCAGCGGTGTACGCAGTTCGTGAGAAACGTTACCGATAAAGTCTTTGCGCATTTGTTCAAGCTTTTGCAGCCGTGAAATATCGCGCACCACCATCAGATAGTCGCCTTGGCCGTAGCGGTTGATTTGAAAACTTAAGAATTGATCGCTATCGGTGGCCGACGGCATGGTTAGCGGTTCTGAGTAATCTTCGGCTTCGAGGTAGCGCACAAAGCGCGGCGAGCGCAGGTAGTTAACGATGGGTTTGCCGTGATCGCCCGGTTGTAGACCAATCAGTCGCCGGGCACTTTGGTTCCACCATTGAATGGACGCTTGGTCGTCTAAAATAATCACCGCGTCCTTGAGTGCGGCGGTAGTTTCTTGCACCCGAAGAATCAGTGATTGTAAGCGGTGCTTTTCTTTGTTGTGCCTTTCGCGATTGTTGGAGACCTGGTAATAAACCTCCTCCCAAAAGCCGGTGGCGTTGGGCACCTGGCCGATACTGCGAGTGGTTAGCCAACGCTCAAGCTTGCGCATGTTGTACAGCGTCCAAGCGCCGTACAACACATTGGCCAGCAATAAGGTATACAGTGGATAACCAATGACGAGACCAAGTACAGCCGCAACTGCGATAGCGACTAAAAATTGCCGAAATTCAGATACAAAGCCACGATGCACGAGTGATCTCGAGTGATAGGTTTACGACATTAAAGCTCAAGTATAAGCGATTTATCTTAAGCTTTTTCGGTGACTTTGATGGAAAAACGGTAACCGGTGCCACGCACGGTTTGAATAAAGCGGTCGTGGTCGTCTTGAGTTAAGGCTTTACGCAGGCGACGAATGTGAACGTCTACGGTGCGCTCTTCCACATAGACGTTGCCGCCCCAAACGTGGTCAAGCAGTTGACCGCGAGTGTACACACGCTCTTGGTGGGTTAAGAAGAACTCCAGCAAGCGGTATTCGGTTGGACCCATATCGATGGGTTTCTCGTTGATGGTAACGCGGTGGCTTACCGGGTCGAGTACTAGGCCTTCGACCGAAATTGGGCCACTGGTAGAGGCAGAGTCGGTGCGACGTAAAACTGCTTTTAAGCGAGCGACCAGCTCTCTGGGGGAGAAGGGCTTGGTGATGTAGTCATCAGCGCCGACTTCTAAACCTTGTACCTTGTTGTCTTCCTCGCCTTTAGCGGTAAGCATGATGATTGGAATTTGCGAAGTAACCTCATCGCGCTTGAGGCGACGAGCTAATTCGATACCGCTGGTGCCAGGTAACATCCAATCGAGCAGAATCAAATCTGGCTTTTCATCCACAATCAGGGTGTGTGCCGTTTGCGCATCCATGGCTTCAAGGCATTTATAATCCGCCATTTCAAGTGCTACACGCAGCATATCTCGAATGGAGGATTCATCGTCTACGATCAAAATTGTTTTATCGGCCATGGTTGCACACCGGAATTGTGAATTTAAGGAGGCGTTTTAAGCTGGGTGCATTTAATAAAGGTTTTGTTTCGCTTTTATGACAATCATAGCAATTGGTTGTGATAAATCTGTAATTTGTGTGAAACACACAGGTATATTGGCGAAAACTGTCTAATGAGTTAGTAATTGCCGCAGAATTCATAAGGTTTAGGGCATAAAAATCGTAATGCTTAGATGCCTAAATTTTTAAATGCTTAAAGCAAATAATCAGCCGCGATCGCCACGAATAAAACCACGCCCACCCACTGATTATTCTTAAACGCCTTGAAACATTGCTCCCGCTCGCGATTGCGAATCAAATATTGCTGATACACAAACAAACCCGCGCAAACGGCCACGCCAATGGAGTAAATCCAGCCCAATTTGGCGTTATCACCGATCAGTATCATGCCGAATAGCGTCAGCACTTGTAGACACCCAGTAATAACCTTGTCCATATCGCCAAACAATACCGCGGTGGATTTCACGCCAATTTTTAAGTCGTCATCGCGATCGACCATGGCGTAGAAGGTATCGTAGGCAATCACCCAGAGCAGATTGGTAAAGTAAATGACCCAAGCGGTTTTTGGCAACGTGTTGGTTTCGGCCGTAAATACCATGGGAATTCCCCAAGAGAATGCTGCACCTAATACGACCTGTGGCATATGCGTGTAGCGCTTGGCAAATGGATAAGCACTGGCGAGCAGTAATGCCGCAAATGACAGCGCAATGGTTTGCCAATTGGTCAGAATCACTAACGCAAAGGCTAAAGCACACAAGGCTGTAAAAAGGAACAGTGCATTGCCTTCCGATAATCTTCCTGCTGCGAGCGGACGTTGGTTGGTACGCTTAACCTTGCCATCAAAGTTGCGGTCGGCGTAATCGTTGATAACGCATCCGGCTGAGCGCATCACAAAGACGCCGAGGGTAAAAATAATCAAGGTGCTGATGCTGGGTTTGCCTTCTGAAGCAATCCAAAGCGCCCAATAAACCGGCCAGAGCAACAATAAACTGCCCACCGGTTTATCCATTCGCATCAATTTTAGGTAGTCGTTCCAGTCGCCGGATTTTGGGGTTACGTATTTCTCAAGATTCATTAATGGCTCGACAAACTTCTTTGGCTATAACTCAAATCGTTAAGATTTGGCTTAAAAACAGGTGGTAAATCAATTTGGCTGCGATCTTACGGCCTTAGCGGCTTGATAAAGCCATAATTTCGACTAAAAAGAAAGCCAGAGGTGTTTAAAGTGCGCGACAAAGCGAGTTATTTAGTTAGGGATTTCTTAACTTGTTTTGAGCGTTGCTGTGGTTTTGAAGAAAGATTTAACAATTACAACAACAGAGAAATCATTCGCCATGCATAAAACTGAATTGGTCAACGCCGTCGCCGAAAGTGCCAACATCACCAAAGAAAAGGCACATGACATCATTTCCACCATTCTCGATGAAATCACCAACGCATTAAGTCGCAACGAGTCGGTTAATATTTTGGGTTTTGGATCGTTTAATCCCAAAACACGAGCCGCTCGCACTGGGCGCAGTCCTGCGACCGGTGAGCCAATCGAAATCGCCGCCAGTAACAGCGTGTCTTTTAAGCCCGGAAAACAATTGAAAGATCTAGTCAATCAAGCATCTTCATAGCCGTTCGCGAGTTTTCTTTGCAAAGATCGACGCCACAAAAAAGCCCTCAGTTGAGGGCTTTTGGTTATTTGCAAACTGCGATTAATGGCTGAGTTCGTTGGCGATAGTTTCTAGCTCTAGGGCGGATTCAATAATGTTATCGAGGGTTTCGTCTAAATCGGCTTGAGTCAAATGCACGCGGGTGAGCATTTCTGGCGACAGTGGCTGTTTGGGGCCGTCGGCTAAACCTCTCAAGCACAAAATGCGATGGGAGATGTACAGAAGGTTGGCGTAGATGGCGTGCTCACCGTCGTAATCGGGGTTGTCTTGGTGGCGCAACGCGGTTACAACCTCCTGCGGCATATTCCACAAATCCATCAACCAAGAGCTTAATTGCTGGCGACTGACACCAATTTGCTGCTTTTCTACCACCGAGTCATCTACGTGCGGATTGGCATCCCACGATTTGCATAGGCGGTCGAAATACGGTGGAAAGACGTCGGCAATAATCAAATAACCGAAGTTATGAAGTAAGCCAGAAAGATACGCTAGACCAAAACCGGGGCGATGTGGTCGGTCAATGGCCGTAACCAAGCCTTCCATGGTGGCGGCCATATAAACCGCGGTGCGCCAGTAGGTTTGTGAGCCGTGTGGGCCTCTGGGAGGAATATCAAGAGTTCGACTCAGAGCAATTCCCAGAGCGAGATTGAGCACCATGTCGAAGCCCAAAACGCGCACTATGGCATCGTGAATTGAGCGAATTTTTCCGGGAGCGGAATAATAAGGCGATGATGCCCAGCTAACGACTTGCGCGGCGAGGCTGGGGTCGGTTTCAACAATAGACGACAGGTCGCTGATGTCCGCGTCCGGGTCTACCCTTAATTTGATGATGCGCTGGGCGGTTTCTGGTAGCGGCGGCATCTCAAGGGTGTCTTCAAGGCGCTGTTTGATGCGAAGCGCGGTGAATTTAGAGACTGACTGCTTAATGTCAGCCACGTCGTTATCGGTGGACATCAAGCCCTGCTCAATTTGAGCAATAGGAATGGCGATGTCTAAGCTCGAAGCCTTGTGGGCCATCAACTGATCGAGAGCTTCGTTATCGATCTCAAGCAAATGTGGCGACTTACCGGCGTCCAACAAGATAGGTTCTTGAGCTTTGGTAAGTCGCTCATCAATGACCGTTTCTAAACCACTGATGTTTGGGATCGCCGGAATGCCATCGAGATTCTTCGAGCTGATGTAGTTTTCAACTTCTTTAGCGTCAACTGCGTGCAAATTGCGGCTGGTCAGTTGGCAAAGACGCTGTAGATCTAGTAGGCAGTTCGCTGGCACCACCACCAACAACTTACCGCGCTCATCTTCCAATAAAATAGAGCGCGCTGCGTTACTGTCTCGCAGATGGTGGTCGCGGTAATGGTTGGCTGTTGCTGTATCGTTGCTGTATGTGGTCATGGTGTAATTTATCTGCTTGGTGTCCAAGAGTTTTTTAACATTACTTGGGAATTGCACCTCAGTTCCTCGGCTTTATTCTTATAGCTTGAATGTTTACCTATCGATCACGGCTTCAGCTGCCTGCGCAATCTGATTGAGATCAGCGGTGTCCTGCAAATCTAAGTGTAGTTCACTGCTCAGAGATGGCCTTTGAATTTGATGGATTTCTGCCAAATGCTTGTAAAATTGCGTGTGGGTAAAACTTGGTTTACCCAAGTCTTTGCAGTGCTACAGCGGCGCTTTGCTAATTTCAATAACGGCAAGTGATAGAAATCGTGAAGAAATTGGTAATCGAATTTTCGATTTTGAAGTTCGAGTAAGTCGAAGATGTCTGACGTAAACGGCGACTTCGCTAGACGTCGGCAAACTGCTGACGATGACCCAGCCAACGCTCGATAATGGCGTGGGCTGCGCGAGGATTTTCTTTTTGCAGGGTTTCGCCAATTTCTACTGCTTTGGCGAGCAAGTCTTGGTGGGTATCGAGATTGGCGACGCGAAATTGCACATCACCGGTTTGACGTGTTCCTAACACCTCGCCGGGGCCACGAATTTTTAGGTCTTCTTCGGCGATCACAAAGCCGTCGTTGGTGCTGCGCATAATGTCTAAACGTTTGCGTGCAACCTTGGATAAGGGCTTCTGATACAGCAATACGCAGGAGCTTTCGGCCTCGCCACGCCCAACTCGACCGCGCAATTGATGCAACTGGGCCAAGCCTAAGCGTTCGGGATTTTCAATCACCATCAGGCTAGCATTTGGCACATCCACGCCAACTTCAATGACCGTTGTCGCCACCAGTAAATCGAGTTGATGCTGCTTGAACGCCTGCATCTGCTCGTCTTTTTTGGCACTGCTTAGGCGGCCGTGAACGAGGCCAATTTTTAGATGGCTAAGTGCTTCGCAGAGCATCTCCCATGTTGCTTGCGCGGCCTGGGCTTGTAGGGTTTCTGAGTCTTCAATCAGTGTGCACACCCAATAGGCCTGACGACCGCTTTCGCAGGCCTGGCCGATTCGCTCAATGACGCTGTCGCGACGATTCTGAGCAATGACGGCGGTGGTAACAGGTTTTCGGCCCGGCGGTAATTCGTCAATGCTGGAAATATCAATATTCGCGTAAAAACTCATCGCCAAGGTTCTTGGAATGGGGGTGGCGGTGAGCGACAGTTGGTGTGCCGAGGTTTTACTTTTCTGTTGTAATGCCAAGCGTTGATGAACGCCAAAACGGTGTTGCTCATCAATGATAGTCAAGGCAAGATCGTGAAATTCCACACCTTCTTGAAACAAGGCCTGAGTGCCAACCACCACCAAAGCTTCGCCGGATGAGATCGCCTCGTTTTGCAGTCGCCTTTCTTTAACACCTTGGCGGCCGACTAACCAGGCACAACGAATACCCAAACCTTCTTCAAACCACCGCGTAAAGTTGCGAAAGTGCTGTTCGGCAAGAATTTCTGTCGGCGCCATCAGTGCGGTCTGCTTGCCTTGAGCCGCGGCCTGAATCGCGGCCATGGCCGCCACCAAGGTTTTACCACTACCTACATCACCTTGCACTAATCGTCGCATGGGTGTGTGTGTGGCGAGATCGGTACAGATTTCGTCGATCACGCGCGCTTGGGCGTTGGTGAGGGTAAAGCCCACAAAATCGAGCAATTTTCGCTCTAGCTGTTTTGCGCGTGGCAGCGCGTAGGCGTCGTGAGTGTTCCCACGGAGCTTTTGTTCGCGCAGGCTTAGGTGGTGCGCCAGTAATTCTTCCAGCGCTAGACGTTTTTGTAATGGGTGCAGACCCAGGCTCAGTTCGTAAAGGTTGGCGTCTACGGGCGGTCGATGCAGATACAGGAGCGCTTGAGAGAGTGTTTGTAGCTGGTGCGTTGCTAAAAACTTTGAATCGATCAGTTCGTTGACTTGACCAGATTTTAGTCGTGATACCAGTTGATCGGTGAGTTGTAACCAACGCTTTTGTGTTAAGCCATCGGTACTTGGGTAAATTGGCGTAAGCCGATCGGGAAGCTCGTAATGTTGTTCATGCTCGGGTACTAGAACCTCAACTTCCGGATGGAAAAACTCTACACCGGTGGCGCCTCGTTTTACTTCGCCACAAACACGAACTTGAGTATCGGTTGCCAGACGCTCCTTCTGAGCGGCCGTAAAATGAAAAAATCGCAAACAAACGCTGCCGGTATCGTCTCGCACCTTGCACACAAGACTACGTTTTTTACCATAGGCAACATGGGCCGAAACCACTACGCCTTCAATTTGTGCGTAGGTACTCGGCCTGAGCTCGGCAACATCGGTAATTTGGGTTTGGTCGATATAACGGATGGGCAGATGAAATAATAAATCTCTAAAGCAAGTAATGCCCAACTTCGCGAGCTTTTCCTCCATTTGTGGCCCGACGCCTTTCAAGTGGGTAATAGGCGTCAGTTCGAAGGTGCTTTCTAGAGGTGAAGCCTGCATGAGCGAAACTTAGTCTCTGTGCGACTTGGCGAAGTAAAGCATGAAAAGTACTGTGTTTTTATCCATGAAAATGGATTAAAAACTAATTGTGAGAAAAGGTCAAAAGAGAAATGTCGCTGGCAAAAATTCGAACATAAAAAAGCCCCTTTTGCAGGGGCTAAAAACTTAAACTGTGCGATCGAGCTGGCATTGGTTAATGGCTTGACGCAGCACATCGACCGCTTTATGGCGAGGGAAGCTCGCACGCCACGCCAGTGCTACGGTTCGCGTTGGCGCTTGTCCGGCAAAAGATCTCACCACGAGGCGGTCGTTGTTATAAAACGGACTAGTCGCGGCGGACGCTGGTAAAATGGTAATGCCAAGGCCCGACGCAACCATGTGACGCAAAGTTTCTAACGAACTGCCTTCGGCTGCGGTGCGAATTTTAGACGTGTTAGTTTCATTATCCGCCGAAGGACGAATATTGGGACATGCCTCAAAGACTTGATCTCTGAAACAGTGACCTTCACCGAGTAGTAAAATATTGTGGCCGTCGAGATCTTGAGTCTCAATGGTTTGTTTATCTTCGAGCGGATGGCCTTTATGAACTAACACGACGAAGGGCTCATCGTACAAAGGTTGGGTTACCACATCGGCTTCGGTAAAAGGTAGAGCTACAATAATGACATCCAGCTCGCCGTTTCGCAGTCTATGGCGTAAGGTCGCCGTAAAACCTTCTTCTACATACAACGGCATTTCGGGAGCGCGACGAATTAATTCGGGAATAAAGTGTGGTAATAGGTAGGGACCAATGGTGAAAATCGCGCCAACCTGTAACGGACTTTTGAGTTGGTCTTTACCAGCGGTAGCCATATCTTTAATGGCAGAAGTTTGTTCCAACACCAACTGTGCTTGGCTAACAATGGTTTCGCCTAATGGCGTTGGCTTTACGCGTGTTTTGGAACGCTCAAATAAGGCAACACCTAACTCTTCTTCTAGTTTTTTTACGGCGATACTTAAAGTCGGCTGGGATACAAAGCATTTTTCCGCTGCTCGGCCAAAATGTTGCTCCTGCGCCAGTGTTACTATGTAACGTAATTCCGTGAGGGTCATTGTTAAAGGCTCTTCGACTTGCTGAATTGATGAATATTATCTATTTAAAACTAGATTACCCCGTATTTTCAATTTTGGCTATCGATTCGGCGGGTTTAATTTATTTTATTAAGATATTGGTTAAATAAATATTTTTTATTAACTTTCTGTAAATATATGACAAGTAATTCACCACCTGAAAAAAACAAACTTTCACTGTTATGGCTGGGTTTTGGTCAAATTGGAAGGCAGTTTTCCACTCTTAGTAGCGCTTCGAGCTTTGACATAACAGCATTGACTAGAAATTGTTCACAGGTAGATTTATCTGCCAACCCAATACACGATAGTCCTAATTTATCGAAATTTAGCTCATCTGTGCACTATTTATGTTCAAGTGTGCAAGAAACCCATAACTACGAGCATTTATTCGACAACCCCAATTTATCGGTGGTTATTTCGTTAACACCAAAAACTCGCAGCGATCAAGGTTACCGCGAAGCCTACGTTGAGCCTATTGTAGAACTTTCTAATTTAATTAAACGTAAAAATATTACACCTAAACGAGTTGTCTTTGTGTCGAGTACTAGCGTTTACGCTCAAGACGACGGCAGCGTTGTGGATGAATCAAGCGCCACAACGCCAGTCGGTTTTGCTGGTGCTCGAATGCTTGAAGCCGAACAAGTCTTGCTAAACGCCTGTTCTACCGCTGTGATTGTTCGATTCTCAGGCATTTATGGGCCGGGGCGCTTCCGCTTGCTCGATTCGGTGCTTCAAGGCCAGTCATCGCCTGGGCCAGGATTTGGCGTAAACGCTTACACTAATCGAATCCATCAATACGATTGTGCACAAGTTATTGCTCATGTACTTACGCTCGAACAGCCAGAATCGATCTATATTGGTAGCGATGATGTCTCGTGCACCGGTGGCGAGATAAAACGGTATTTGGCGTCGGCCATGGGAGTTGAATACGCAGAAGAGCCTATATTGCCAAGTAACGAAAATCAGCTCAGATACACGGGTAAGCGGCTGAGTAATCAGCGTCTTAAGAATTCAGGATATGAATTTCTGTACCCGAGTTTTCGTGAGGGTTATCCAGAAATTTTAGAAGAGTATTTGAGAAGTAAAAAAGCCTAGTTTGGTGAGGCTTATCAAAAAAATAAGCCACACCAAAGTAATCTAGCTGTTAGGTAAATTTGTGACTGACCAACAAATTTTAGTAACTTGTATTTCTACTTTTTGGATAGGGGTATTCGCCTTTATAAAAGTAGGAAATATGTATAATGGCAAACCGTTTAGTGATGGACCGTCTTTAATTCCTATCATACCAATCTTTCCAGTTATAGCATTGCTGATTGGCATTTATATAAATAAGATCCTGCCATATGCGGGTGCGGTATTGTTTGTTATTACGCACTTTGGCTATATTGCATATGTGTTGTATAAAAAAGACTAAATATTCTTGAGCAAGAAATAGAATTTAATTCAGGGAATATCAACAGAGGAAGTGCCGAAGTTGTTCTGTTGCATCTATTTCTTTGCGATGATAGTCAAATCAAAACGTCAAATTATTTTGGTTAAACTAAAGTAATGATAGGTAGGTATAAAGTTTCAAATAGCTTCCCCATACCTAACCATTTCGTGCATGGGAACCATGGGCTGCGGCTTCAAGTTGCGCATGCGCTGCGCGCATTGTTGAACAACTTTCACCTCCACCCATGGTCCCATGACGCCAGGCGTTAGATAACCGCTACTGCGTCGGCTTCAATAAGTGCCGCTTTGGGTAATTCACTAACGCCAATTGCCGCTCGCGCTGGGTAAGGCTGGCTAAAGTACGCCGACATTACTTCGTTAACTTGCGCGAAGTTGCTCAGATCCGTTAGGTAAATGTTCAGTTTTACGATGTCTTTAAGGTCACCGCCGGCAGCTTCAATAACCGCAGCCAGATTTTTAAAAACTTGATGAGCCTGTTCGGTAAAGTTCTCAGACACCATTTGCATGGTTTCAGGAACCAAAGGAATTTGGCCCGACATGTAAACGGTATTGTTAACCTTGATTGCTTGAGAATAGGTACCGATCGCCGCTGGCGCATTATCGGTGTGAATGGTCGCTCTGTTTGTCATAGTCGCCCCCTGAGTTGTTAAGTGTTGCGACTAGGCCAAGTTATACGTTGGTATCGCCAGTCTTTGAATCCCGATGTGGTATCAGAATGTTAGCAAAGCCTAGCGGGGCCGCCGCGAAAGAAATCCGGCAGTATATAGTGGTTTTTGGTGCTGGCAAGTCAGTTTTTGTGTCGGCTGACGCGGATTACGGTTTTTAGTAACCGAATTCTGCGCAGAATGTTCGCTAGATGTTTGCGGTTGGTTACATTCAGCGTGAGTTTTACAACCATGTTGTGAGCGTCTTTCTCATCAACTTGAATCTTTTCAATGCCCGCTCCCTGCTCCGAGATTCGCGTCGCCATGGTGGCGATAATGCCGCGTTCGTTAATGACTTCGGCGCGCAAAATCACAATAAACTCGCCGCTGACTTTTTTCGCCCACGTCATGTTATTGACTAATTCGGGTTTACTTTGGCGAATTTCGACAAGATTACGACAAGATTCTTGATGCACCACCAAGCCTTTGCCTGCGCTGATGTGACCGGCAATGGTGTCGCCCGGAATTGGACAGCAACAACGTGCGAAGCTGATAACAGCCGCATCTGCGGCAGAAATAACCAACGGTTGAGCTTTAGATTTGACATCGGTGGGGTGATCGGTGGCGAGCAGTTCGGCAATGGATGATGCGGTGCGGCGACCTAAGCCAATTTCTTCAAGAAGCTGATCTTTGCTGCTGGTTCCTAGCAAATCGAGTAATTTTTGCAGATGATCTTGATCGAGTTTATCGACCGACAATTGATAAACCTGCAACGCCTGCTGAAGCATTTTGCTGCCAAGTTCAATGGATTCATTGTGTTGCTGGCGTTTTAAATAGTGACGGATGGCGGCTTTTGCCTTGCCCGATACTGCGAAATTTAACCAAGATGGATTAGGGTGAGCGACTTCAGAGGTAATAATCTGAATTTTTTCGCCGCTTTGCAGCTGACGAGATAGCGGCGCCATTCGATCATTCACCCGACAAGCGATGCAGTGATCACCAATGTCGGTGTGCACGGCGTAGGCAAAATCTACCGAGGTCGCGCCAGCGGGCAATTCGACAATCTTGCCCTTAGGTGTGAAGACATAGACTTCATCGGGGAACAGGTCAATCTTGGCGTTTTCAATGAATTCTAAAGAGTCGCCCGCTTGTTGCTGAATTTCCAACAAACCTTTGATCCACTTTCTTGCTCGGGTATGACCAATGGAATCCGAATCGCTCTCATTGTCAGATTTGTAGAGCCAATGCGCCGCGATACCCTGGTTGGCCATGGCGTCCATTTCGGCGGTACGTATTTGTACTTCAATGGGAATGCCGCTTAAACCTACCAAAATGGTGTGCAGTGATTGATAGCCGTTGGCTTTAGGAATGGCGATGTAATCTTTAAATTCACCCGGAACCGGTTTATACAAATTGTGCAGCGAGCCCAAAGCGCGGTAGCAGTCTTCAACGCTGTTAACCACAACTCTGAAGGCATAGACGTCCATAATTTCTTTGAACGACTTGTTTTTGCTGCGCATCTTCAAATAGATGCTGTACAGATGCTTTTCTCTACCGGTTACTGTAGCACTGACTATGTCGCGATCGAGTCTGTTTGAAATCGCGGTTTGGATGGTATCAACGACTTCCTTGCGATTACCGCGCACGGATTTTAACGCCGCGGCAAGTCGTCGAGATCGCATGGGATGAATGGCTTGAAAACACAGGTCTTCAAGCTCAATACGGATGTCATTCATACCTAAACGTGCGGCGATTGGTGCGTAGATTTCCAGTGTTTGACGGGCAATGCGGCGTTTTTTCTCGGGCCGCAGCGCGCCCAGTGTGCGCATGTTATGAAGACGATCGGAGAGCTTAACTAATATGACGCGAATATCCTTAGCCATAGCCAAGGTCATTTTGCGAAAGTTTTCGGCTTCTTTTTCGGCTTGAGAATCGAATTCGATTTGAGTGAGTTTGCTGACGCCATCAACGAGATCGGCAACGGTTTCACCAAACTGCTGGCTAAGGGCCGCTTTGTTGATTGCAGTATCTTCTATCACGTCGTGTAACATCGCCGCCATCAGGCTTTGATGATCCATACGCATCTCAGACAAGATTGTAGCGACACTCAGCGGATGAGTAACATAGGGCTCGCCACTGCTTCTGCGCTGACCCTCGTGGGCCTGCTCGGCATAGTAATAGGAGCGCTTAACCAGATTGACCTGATAAGGCTCTAGGTAGGTGGAAAGATGTTGACTGAGTTTTTCTATGTTGCCCACGTGGGTGAATTCTGCTCGATCTAATAACCTGGTGAAATATCAGTTAATATTCCGATTTGGAAATAAACTAAAGAATGCTCCAAGAATGCGCTAACACTTGGCGATAATCAATACCACTTGATTAGTTTTAGAGCCTTAAAATTTAGCTTAGCTCAAAAGTTCGACCAATCATTCAATAGTTGCTCTTTAATAGCTGAGACTATCTCAGAAACCGAACTTCCTTTACAGATCAACGAACAAAAGCCGTGCACCATCCTATTTTTAGGAAAAAAATAGGGCAGTCGGTCAAAGTTCGGCACAAATTGCTGGGTGATCTGAGTGGTAAAAAAGATGTAAATTTACGTGGCGCAGATCAATGCTGATCTCAGTGAATACAAGGAATAACGGCTACGTAAAGAATACGTAAAAAGGCGGGTAAGTTACAAAAGGATTCGCCGAGCTCAGTGGCTCGGCGCAGAACATAGCAATCAGTCTTGCTCTGGTTCTTCTATTGGGTATTCGTCGTCGTGATCTTCTTTCTGGTTCAAGATGCTCGCATCGATTAAACCTTCTTCGATTTCACGCAAAGCGATTACGGTTGGCTTGTCGTTTTCTTCAGGAACCAATGGGTCTTTACCACCAACTGCCAGTTGGCGTGCGCGCTTGCTGCCGACAAGTACTAATTCAAAACGGTTGTCTACGTGGTTAAGGCAATCTTCTACGGTGATACGGGCCATGAATTCTTACTCGGTAATTGGATCAGCTTGGTTTAGCTGAATACTGGAAACGAAAAGGCGGCGATTGTAAAAAATTTGATCGTCTAGGACAACAGTTTCTGCAATTGCTCGCCGTGTTTCGCTTGCTGGTTATCTAAAGTGAGCCTTTGTGCGGTAATAATGGACTTAAGTTCGCTTAAAGCAAGATCAAATTGTTCATTAATGACAACATAGTCGGCTTCTATATAGTGACTCATTTCAGCGACCGCTTCGTTCATTCTTTTAGCAATGATGTCATCGCCATCCTGCCCGCGTGCACGCAGGCGAGATTCTAATTCTTCAATAGAAGGCGGAACGATAAAAATACCCACCGTATCTGGAAAAATCTGTCTGACTTGATCAGCGCCTTGCCAGTCGATTTCTAAGATAACATCCAAGCCTGCATTTAACGCATCTTCGACGGAAGCTTTTGCCGTACCGTAACAGTTGCCAAAAACTTGGGCGTGCTCTAAAAATTCGTCGCGCTCGACCATTTCTTGAAACCGCGATGCATCAACAAAATGATAATTGATACCATCGATTTCGCCGGGGCGTTTTGCTCGGGTGGTGTGTGACACACTTACAGTAACGTCGGCGGTAGATTCGATCAGGGCTTTAACCAAACTGGTCTTGCCTGCTCCAGAAGGAGCCGATACCGTGTAGAGTGTGCCTCGGGTAGTCATTAAGACCTCTTATTCGTTCGTTGCTTGTGTCGATAGTGGTTTTACGCCATGAGCATAAAAACGCAAAGATGCTATTGCAAAAAAGCCTCTGTGCGTAAAAAAAGAGCGCATCCTACCCTTGTCACCAAGAAATACAACCTTTCGATGCGGTAAGAGTCTCGGTGTCTATTTACTTACAGCTTAGAGTGGAAACCGACACTTGACGATGGTTTGCTGAAAATACCGGTTGGGATCAGGTTGTGGGTAAAAATCAACCCAATGACGGCTCACCTTCTATTAACAAAGGTTTTATTAACAACGGTTTTATTAACAAAGGTTTGGATATGAAATTACTGATGCCTTTGGCGAAGAACCAAGCGCGCCAACATAAATCGCTCAATCGCCTTTGGCAAAAAGTAAAAACACAAGCGCGGTTAATCGAACACATTGAAACCACGCTGGCGGCTATTCATTCGCGTTATTTCGCAGAAATTTACGAAATCGAGTGCCAAGTGTTAATACCGGTACGAGAAAAGCTGGTCCTTCGTCTCACCGAGTTTATGGGACGCAAGTCTTTGTCTCATTGGCATCGTCAAGAACTGGCCGATTGGATCAGCCTAGAAATTGATACCATCGCGTTACTGAGCGAACAGAAAGCGTACGAATTAACGACATCGTATAACCGAGCTGTCGCGCAGCTGTTTCCCGATTTAAAAGACGATCCCATTGATGACCCATTTGTTGAAACTGAAAGTGGTATTGATCGAAATAAAGCCTCTTTGGAAGATCTTATAGATACCTATCGAGAGTTTATTCCTGAGTCTGTGTTAGAAGAAATTCTGAATGAACTCAACGAAAAATTTTTGGATGCAGCATCGCACGACGGTAACGAACCCTTTGATGTTCTGGAACATTCATCCTCGACAGACCTAGACGACCTTTGGCTGAAAAAAATATTCCGTAGAGTTGCCAATACACTTCATCCCGATAAAGAAAAAGATCCGAAATTGCGCCAACAAAAGCAACATTTGATGGTTAAGCTAACTAATGCCCGAGATAACAACGATGTTGCCACTATCATCGATTTATTTATGGAGCACATTGGCGAGTTGGATACCGAAAAATACGGCCTTTCGGTAACCGATTTAATGCAAAAATTACAAGAACAGTTGCACGACTTAGCGCTGAAAAAAGACGCCTTAATTCATCGCAGCGCAATGCAACATTATTTATACAGCAGTTTTTACGATAAAACCGACGCGAAGATCGATAAAAAATTCACTCTGTACAAAGACGGTATCGAAAGTATTGAATATGCGTTACATGATCTGTTGGATTATTTAAAAAACTTAGATCGCTTGAAAGAAATTTTAGCGAAAAGAGAAAAACAAAAAGCGTTGATGTTGGTCGATGATTTCTTCCCCGGATTTCATGGCAAGGATATTGATGGTATTTTCAATTAAACGCCATAAAAGAGGGTTTAATTAAAAGTACGTTTTAGAAATCTTTAATCAAAAACAAGAACATTGAGTGATAGGCGTTATTATACGATGCAAAAATTATTGACCTACGTTGTACAAGGATTGATTACGGTATTGCCGTTAGCGCTCACGCTCTACGCAATTTATTGGGTGATTGTTACTCTTGAAGTGTTAATTCGAAAACTATTAATCAACATTATGCCTGAGCAATGGTACTTTCCGGGAATTGGTGTAACCACAGGTATCGTGCTGATTTTTATTGTCGGGTTGGTAATGAATATGTACGGCGCTCGCTATTTGGTGAGTGTTGGTGACAGAGTGATACAAAAAATCCCTCTGGTAAAATCTATTTATGCGTCAATCAGTGACATTATTACGGTATTTAATATTGGTAAAAACAGCGATTTAAGTGCGGTTGTTAGTGTGGATATGGGCAATGGTTTTCATCAAATTGGCTTTGTCACCGGTGAGAATACCGGCAAGCGCTTGTATCCTAATGAAGACAGAATTGGTGTTTATCTGCCAATGAGTTATCAGATCGGTGGCTTTACCATGTATATGAGTCGAGACAAGCTGACGCCACTGAATATATCCATTGAAGAAGCAATGCGCATTACTCTAACCGGAGGCGCCCAAGCGAAAGAAATAGAAGCCTTTCATTTAACACCAGAAGCTGCTAAACCTAAATAACAGCGCTAGATGCTTTCATGAATTATTGAGTTTAATTTGATTTATTAGAAGCGTTGATTAATTATTTTATGATTGAATCAGAGGGCAAAAATTAACAATGCGAATTGCCATTGTTCACAATTATAATCATTACTGTTCATGCAATTGGCGAGACATCTTTTTGTTGCCAGAAGCTCTAGATAAAAAACTTTAGGTAAAGAAACTCTAAGACAAACGAACTCTAAGATAAACGAACTTCAGATAAACGTACGCTCGGTAAATAAGAGTTTTCAATGCATTGATAAAGAGAAACCCAGCTCACTTCTAGATAAATAAATCAGATATACAGATCATGCGAAATTACTGATATTCATAAATATCGATTTTTATTTAAACCGTTGTAGCGTTTATTTGTAAAAATAGTTTTTAATAGCAAGACTAGCTGTTTACATCGGTTAATTGAATTAATTCTTATAAAAATGGCGTTTATTCTGCGTTAGCAAGCCATTTGCTCGCCTATACTTTTTATCGTAATCGATAAACCTTGTATCTGAG
Source organism: Sessilibacter sp. MAH3 (assembly GCF_054658275.1). Lineage (NCBI taxonomy): Bacteria > Pseudomonadati > Pseudomonadota > Gammaproteobacteria > Cellvibrionales > Cellvibrionaceae > Sessilibacter > Sessilibacter sp. MAH3. The sequence continues at coordinate 21,957 of NZ_BAAGIE010000014.1, forward strand.
CGCATCATGGCATTTTTGCGACTAGTTTCTCCTGAGGAGCTTCAGGGCACCCTATTTGTCGGGCATCACGAGTATGCATTGTGCGCAGTGGGCGTTCTTCTGGCAATTTTTGCCTCCGCAGTTTTGCTTCCCGCTACCCATAGATACCGCAATACCAGCGGTGTTTGGCGCCATTTTTGGCTGATATTTGGCGCTGTAGCCATGGGCACCGGAATCTGGGCGATGCATTTTACCTCAATGCTCGCCTACAACATGCCAATGCCGGTAACCTACGATCCAGTCATTACCGCTATCTCAGTTTTTCCAGCTATCTTTGCCAGCGGCGTGTGCATCTGGCTCTATAACCCGCGACAACTCAGTGTTGAATTGATTAATACCTCTGCTCTGGTGCTAGCGGCGGGTATTGGAGCTATGCATTTTATTGGTATGGAAGGCCTAGTTGTAAATGCGGAGATGTACTACAAACCACTTCTGCTGGTGATGTCGATATTTTCTGCCTATCTATTGGCCTTAATTGGCTTATTAACCTATTGCGACAGCAACAACTTGAAGACCATGCACGGCAAAATACGGCTGCTTGGCAGTAGCATAATATTAGGACTTGCTGTCAGTGGCATGCACACCATTGCTATGAGCGCGACCTATTTTCGAGTCGATACTCATATGCCATTAAATGAAATCATCAGTGCGCCCTACCCTTTAGTAATTGCTGTTGTGGGCGGCTCGTTGATTGTATTGGTTCTGTTGGTGGTGAGTATTTTAATCAATAAACGGATGGACGAACTTACGCAATCGCTTATGAAAAGTGAATTGCGATTTGCTCGACTGGCCGAAAGTACTCAAATGGCGATTTTTATTTACAATGAAAAACAGATTTTATACGCAAATAACGCGTTAACCACTATTACAGGCCTAAGTGAAGAGAAATTAAAACACAGTTCTATTGAGTCGGTATTTGGGAAATCTTTCGCTACCTTCTCTGCCGATGTACTGAAATCACCAAAAAAAGTCGGCCGAATTTTTCGACAGCAATTTAAAATTGAGCGCCAAGACGGCTCCATTTGCTGGGTTTATTTCAGTATTACCCTTGAGAAAGAAGATCAAGACTGGGTTGGTTTAGCCAGTGGTTGTGATATTACCGAGCAAAAAATTGCCGAATACAATTTCCGAGATCTTGCCTATCACGATTCATTGACCCAACTTGCCAATCGCACCATGTTTATCGATCGCTTAGATCACCATCTGCAATTAATTAAGCGTGGCAATTTACAGATCAATTCCTGTGTTTTACTCATCGATCTTGATAATTTTAAAGTAATTAATGATACCTTGGGCCACGGTGTTGGCGATAAATTATTAGTCGCGGTTGCGAAGCGACTGAAAAAAGTCGTGCGTTCTAGCGATACCGTTGCCAGGCTCGGTGGTGATGAATTTGTCATGTTGTACGAAGGCATGACGCACGGATTAGACGTGCAAGTTGTGGTTGAAAAAGTGGTCGCGCAGTTTAAATCGCCAATAGATTTGGGCGATCGCGCGATGGAGATCTCGTTGAGCGTCGGCGTTTTACCCATTGTGCCGGTGGCCTATCAACACTCTGACGACGTATTACGTGATGCCGATATCGCGCTCTATCGAGCAAAAAATATAACCGGATCTTACTGGGTTATTTTCGACGAAGTGCTTGATGCAACATCGCGAAGAATGCGCCAGTTACAGATAGAACTCAAAGATGCCGTTAAAAATGGTGATTTACAATTCTATTTGCAGCCTATTATCGATGCCAAATTCAGAAAAATCGCCGGTTTTGAATCCTTAGCTCGTTGGCAACGTCGCAATGGTGAATGGATTTCTCCGGCGGAATTTATTCCGCTTGCTGAGCGTTCGGCTTGTGTTTCAGGAATTAGCATTTTAGCAGTACGTCGTGCGGCAGTGCAGCTTGAACAATGGAATAAAATTCGTGGAAAAAAAGACATTTATATCAGTGTTAATATTGCTGCTATATCCATCGACGATGAAGAGTTTTTTAACGAAGTTTCTTATGTTTACAAAAAATACCATTTAGCGCGCGGTCAAATTCGATTGGAATTAACCGAGCACATGATTATGTCCAACGCCGAAAAAATGGTGTCAAAGCTGCACGAACTTATCGAAATCGGCTGCCAAATTATGTTGGATGATTTTGGTACCGGTTATTCTTCGTTAGCCTATTTGCATCGACTGCCTATTCAAACCGTTAAAATTGATCGCAGTTTTATTGCTAACCTGAGTGAAGATAAGCACAAAATGGCCATAGTAAAATCAATTATTGCGCTGGCAGAAAATCTAAAAATGCAGGTTATTTCTGAGGGTGTAGAAACAGAATTTCAATCCAATCAATTACTTGCATTGGGCTGCCCAGTCATGCAAGGTTTTTTATACGCGCGGCCAATGCCGGCACTGGATGCGAGTAATTTTTTAACCAAAGAACATTTCAATTAAGAATAAATAAATAAAGAAATGATTTTGGTGGTTATTTAAAGAAACCACCGATTAACTCATCCATGATTTAATTGGTGGGAAGAAACTGACACCACAATTTTCTATCTCATCACAATCACTTACCGCCCTTGAAATTGCCGATACTTCTTTGTATTGCTGGACGCTCTAGTGAAATCCCGGCATCTTAAAATCTTTAATAATCGTTCTTTAATATATTACGCAGTTTTAATGAACATATAATCGTCCTTGAAATTCTCTGTAATGGAATTGCCTCTTCCGCTGGTTTATACTGAACTCGCCTTCACAAGCTTCCCGCTTAAGATTCACGAAAATTAAGTCATTTTTATTTCTGTCTGATATAAAGAGGATAGGTTCGTGAGCGAGTTTATTGATAAATTACTGCATTCATTTCACAGTCCGCTTTCTGCCATTTTATTAGTTATTGGCATCGCGTTAATTTTTATGGGATTAACCGACGGTATTCCCGTGAATGGTGAGATAACCTTGTCGACACAAGAAAACTTTGAGTGCGCCTCTTTAGCGATTGGCATTTTAGCGGTAGGTCTGTCGATAGTGGTGTATTACAAACCGCCGATAATTATGTCGCACGGCGGTTCTCATGATCGAAATACAGCTTCTCAAGCCAGTGAAACAACTCAGCCATTATTTTCGCAAATTGACGCAATGGCGCCAGAGCTAACAATGTCTTGGTTGCAAAAAAGAGACTTTATTAGTGGTTCGCAGAAAAAATTACTGAGCTTTGTTGAAACAAGAAACTCGGTAAATTATATTTCTCTAGCGCAAGAGTTTTCGGATATAGCCAACAGTGAACTGTATTATCGGCTTGAGCAATTACGACTTTTAGGCTTTATTGTTTGCCACCGTATGGGTAATGATGCTAACGACGTAGCCTCGATATTTTTCAGGCCCAGTGAAGAATATCAAAAAGAATTAAATCAATGGGTTAATGCATCCAACACTTTGTACGTTAATTCTTAAATGGAGTTTAAAATATTATCGGAAATTCTGGTTAACTCATCCCTGCTTTAATCAGAGAACAGAAATTGAAAATATGATTGCTAATTTCTTCACAATTTTAATCACATACCGTTCTTGAAATTAGCGACTCATCTTTGTGTAGAGAAACTTTAGATTAATCAGAGCTTCCTATAATTAATCCAAAAAAACCTTGAGGTTGGTGTATTCTATAGCTCGATTTTAAACGTTAATATATTGAGTTCCTGTTTTGTCGATCACCTCATCTTTGTTAGATTCAACCATTCACACATGGTTGTCCTTGCCTTATAAGACCTTTTCCCGCGAAGAATCTGTAACCGAAAACGCCGTTCATTGCGACTGTGGCGGTTTTGTGCGGTTATTGTTTCAAGCGCTTCAGCTAAAATATCCATTCTGCGTGTTGCGTCCTAAGGCTGTGCATTATTTTTCAGTGCTGCAAGAAATCGGCAGCAATAAAATAACGCAATTAAAACCCGGGCACCTTTTGGCCTGGCGGAAGCAAATGCTTCCCAAAAGTGGCGATACCGGCCATATCGTTTTAATAACTGCAGAACCGACTCTTGTGGGTAATAATCACTTTCGCGTCGAAATTGTTGATGCCACCCAAAAACAACAAGGGTTATCGCAACGATTTTTGGAATTATTCACCGATGAAGATTCTGTCATTATTGGTGTTCGCCTTCATAGCGAAGAGACAAAAATTAAACGCGCGCCTATCTACCATTGCGACCTTTTACAGACCCGATACTGTTGGGGATGCGCTCTGCCCAAGAGCGTTTGCTCATGCGCCGTTATAGAGCCACGATCGCCTGCCCCAAACTTTGTGATCTTACGCCATCCTAAAGAACGCAAACGAACTCTTTCGACGGTTTCGCTGATTAAACAACGCTATCCAACCACTTTGGTACTTGATGGCGAACAGTTTTCGCCGCTGCGCATGAATAATTTATTGCTGTTGTTTCCAAGTCAGCAATCTTTAGAGTGGCAACCCAATAGTGAAAGTGGTGAAAGTAGTAATCATGTCGAGAAGTCATCCGAACCCACTTTGATTCTGCTCGATGCAACCTGGAAAAAAGCCAAGAAAATGCTGCATCTTAACTCTTGGCTACAAACGCTTGAACATGTCGCGTTGAGCCCAGATTTTATGTCTCGCTATCTGTTGCGCAAAATACCCAACGTTCAAGGTTTATCGACCCTTGAAGCCTACGCCGTTGCCGCAAAAGACCCCGAACTCGCTCAAACCTTGGAGCCATTTATGGCCAAGCACATTGAGCTGATGGGTGTCGAAAGGTATCAACAAAACTATCAATCGCACCTTAATTACGAAAACTCTTAACCAAACTTATTTCGTAAGCCTATATTGGTAAGTCTCTGAAATCACAGAAGAAATAAAAATTGCGTCTATTATCAAATCCGTTCAAATTGGAACCACTAACTGTGAATCGCCCCTCAAAACGTCAAATCCTGTTTTAATAGATCACATTGATCTTAAATCAAGGGTAGGTTCATTATTCTTCCGAATAATGAATTACTCTATAATCACGGGCGTGCAAGCCTGCGCTTTAAGCGCAATAACTGCTTTGGAACGATCATTTTCATCGTGGCGGTGAGTGAAATTTGAAACTTTCTTGAAGGTTTTATGTGAACCCTTGGGGTTAAGGTTCTTCCAAGTGAAAGCCTATGGGGCAACCCCAACATCTACGGACGGCGTGGATTTACTGTTTTTTCGTGAGAGTTTATGTCTGCATTTATTACCGAACACAAAACATTGTTAATGATCCTATTGCCGATTTTTTTAGTGGGTTATTTCTTACCAACCATCATCAGCTTTGTTTTAAAAGGCGAACAAAAATCCAAAATCTTCTTCGCCAACCTAATCTCTGGAATCTCATGGTTCGCTTGGTTTAGCGTACTGTTTTGGGCGATTCGAGGATCAAAATCCGTATCGAACAACAACGACGAAAAAACCATCGCTGAATAACCGCCCTAAAAGATAAGCAGTTGCATAAACACAACTGCTTACCTCTCCCAAGTTTCTAGTTTAGTAGCTCCCGTCTTACAGAACGATCCACAGAAGCCTTCTGCAAGCCAGCCCCAAGTAAGCCTGAATGTTGGAAGGTTGACCTCGATATTACAGGCAAAGTATTTACCACCGCTGTGGTAAATACTGTGTGAAATACAAAGGCATAACGATATTGGTTTGCTCTAACATTGATGAGCCTTGTGTGCCAGTTAGCTTAAACGTTTTATTTGGCGAACATTTCTCAATGTAGGATGCCAGCGATTTTGCTCTTGTGCGTTTACCACTTTTTACTTCGACAGGGACGATATCACCTTCATCGGTCGCCAAAATAAATTCGATTTCGGCGCGCGCGTCATTCCATGAATAACTTGGTTCAACGCCAATCGCAGTGAGCTCTTGCTGCACAAAGTTTTCAGCTGCCTAGGTTGCTTAGCATTACTATTTCCCGCCAATTAAGATTCTTAACAGTCTACGCCTTAATCTGATTAACACTTTTATGCGCGTAAAAGTGAGCAAAACTACATTTTAATGCGCATAAAAATGTATTTGTGTTCTGGCTGAATATAAAGCAGCCGATCAAGGCGCAAGGCTGGCTGCCCCAAAACGTCCGCAGACCTATGCGCTGTGCTCAGTGGAATAATCATAATCGTGGTAGGTTAAGTAACAGTGATAAAATCCCAAGTTTACGGTTAAAAAACAACTTGAAGAGCATAATTGGCTCTTACCTAGCCTGTTCAACAGAAGAGAAAAATGCGCATTAGCGACGTGATGTGAGAAACCGGCCTAAGCCGTACCACCGTCACGCTACTTTATAAAGAAACCGCGCTCAAGGTGGACTTAGAGGCGCTCGATAAGCTGTGCGAGTTATTCGACTGCGAGTTAAACCAATTATTGGAACATATTCCGGCCAAAAGCCAGACGATGAAAGATTAAGGAACCCAAATGGCCATTAAGAAAAACGAACTTTACTCTTCCCTTTGGGCCAGCTGCGATGAGCTCCGCGGCGGCATGGATGCCAGCCAGTACAAAGACTATGTGCTGACCATGCTGTTTATGAAGTACGTGTCTGATAAATACAAAGGCGACCCTTACGGCATGATTGTGGTGCCGCAAGGTGCCAGCTTTGACGATATGGTTGCGCTGAAAGGCGACAAAGAAATCGGCGATAAAATCAACATGGTCATTAACGCGTTGGCCGAAGAAAACGACCTCAAAGGTGTGATAGACGTTGCCGACTTTAACGATGAAGACAAGCTTGGCAAAGGCAAAGAGATGGTTGACCGCCTAGGTAAACTAGTCGGCATTTTTGAAGGGCTAAACCTTGGCGATAATCGCGCCGATGGTGATGACCTGCTGGGCGATGCCTATGAATACCTCATGCGCCACTTTGCAACAGAATCGGGTAAATCTAAAGGACAGTTTTATACACCATCAGAAGTGTCGCGCATCCTTTCAAAAGTGATTGGTATTGATGGCAACACCTCGCAAGATGCCACCGTGTATGACCCAACTTGTGGTTCTGGTTCGCTCTTGCTGAAAGCCAGTGACGAAGCGCCGCGAGGCTTAAGTATTTTTGGCCAAGAAATGGACAACGCCACCAGTGCCTTGGCGCGCATGAACATGATCTTGCATAACAACGCCACCGCTAAAATCTGGAAAGGCAACACCATTGCCGATCCACAATGGAAAGAGGCAGATGCAAATGGCAAGTCGCAATTAAAAACCTTCGATTTTGCTGTAGCCAACCCACCGTTTTCAAATAAAAATTGGACCAGCGGCATTAACCCGAACGACGACGAATTTGGCCGGTTCAGTTGGGGTATTCCGCCGGAGAAAAACGGCGACTACACCTTTTTACTGCACATCATTAAAAGTTTAAAAAGCACGGGTAAAGGCGCTGTCATTCTGCCCCACGGTGTTTTGTTCCGTGGCAATGCCGAAGCGCGTATTCGTGAAAACCTGATTAAGCAAGGTTACATCAAAGGCATTATTGGCTTACCTGCGAACCTGTTTTACGGCACCGGCATTCCTGCTTGTATTATCGTCATCGACAAAGAGCACGCGAAGCAAAGAGCCCTCAGTGCCACTGGCGAAGCCAGTGATAAACATGGCATTTTTATGGTCGATGCTAGCAAAGGTTTTATCAAAGACGGCAATAAAAATCGCCTGCGCAGCCAGGATATTCATAAAATCGTCGATGTCTTTACCAAGCAGCTAGAATTACCGCGCTACTCGCGTTTGGTACCGCTCAGTGAAATCGCCGGTAACGACTACAACCTGAATATTCCCCGTTATATCGACTCCAGCGAACCAGAAGATCTACACGATTTAAGTGCCCACCTGCAAGGCGGTATCCCAAACCGTGATATCGATGCCTTAGAGCGTTACTGGCAAGTCTTCCCGAGTATTCGGGCAAGCCTATTCAAGCCCGCGCGTGAAGGCTACAGCGAAGCCTTGGTCAAAGCCTCTGAGGTAAAAAGCACCATTCTGAACCATGACGAGTTTAAAACTTTTGCTGCGCAAAGCCTTGAACCCTTTACCGAGTGGGTGCAGCGCTCAAACCTGCAAGGCATTGCATTTGGCGAGGCCGAATCGCTGTCTCCTGGCGATCCGGCATACCGTCCATCCATGGACATAACTCCCAAACAGATTATTCACCGCATCAGCGAAGATCTGTTGCAAAGCTATGCACAAACGCCTCTGCTCAGCAAGTACGACATCTACCAGATCCTGATGGACTACTGGGCAGATAGCATGCAAGACGATGTGTACGTGCTGGTGCAAGACGGCTGGCAAGCCGGCAAAGTGCTGCGCGAGTTAGTCGTCAAGAAAGGTGAGAAGCTCAAAGAAACGCCTGATTTAGTGATTGGCAAAGCCAAATACAAAGCTGAACTTATCCCCCCGGCGTTAATCGTGACGCGGTTTTTCGCCGCTGAACAAGCCAAAGTGGATAACCTGCAAAGCGCGCTGGATAGTGCCAGCCAAGAGCTAGAAACCTTCCTTGAGGAAAACTCTTCATCTGGCTCCGGCGGTGGCGAAGACGGTTTACTGAATGATGCGCTAAACGATAAAGACAAAGTCACCAAAGCCACGGTCACAGCGCGTTTGAAAATCGCCACCGACTCGGATGAAAAAGCCGCCCTAAAACAAGCCAAAAAGCTGTTTGATGTCGAAGCCGATGCCAAAAAAGCCCTAAAAGAAGCGCAAGATGCGCTCGATTTAGCGGTATGTAAGCAATACCCAAAACTCAGCATCGAAGAGATCAAATCCCTGATTGTGAACGACAAATGGCTGGCAACGCTTGAAAGCAATATCGTCGCCGAAATCGAGCGCGTTACCCAGCAACTGGCCAATCGCGTCAAAGAGTTGGAAGAACGCTACAGCGAGCCACTGCCTGCCCTTACCCAATCGGTAGATAACCTGAGCGATAAAGTTGCGAGTCACCTAAAAGCCATGGGCTTGGAGTGGGCGCTATGACAAATTTTTCGGGAGAAAATTTGAACGCCGCTTGCGGCGGCCCGCAGGGCGGAGGCATGGATAGCCGACGTAATGGAGTAGCTGAAATAAGTCCAAAGTATCTGGCGGATGTAGCTACGAATGGTGTTCCTGTCGGCTATAAGCAAACGGAAGTTGGAGAGATTCCAGAAGACTGGCAGGTAACCACTGTAGGTAAAGTGGTGTCTATCACAACAGGCAATAAGAATACGCAGGATAAAGTTGTTGATGGGCTTTATCCGTTTTTTGTGCGCTCTCAACAGGTTGAAAGGATTAACACCTATTCGTTTGATGGAGAAGGTGTATTGACCGCTGGTGATGGCGTAGGTACAGGTAAGATCTTTCACCATATAGATGGGAAGTTCGATTTTCATCAAAGAGTGTATTTAATGTACAACTTTGGTGATGAATTGGATGGCTACTATTTTTACATCTATTTCAGCAATAACTTCTATGATCGAATAATGTCGATGACTGCAAAGTCATCAGTCGATTCGGTTCGCCGTGAAATGATTGCTGATATGTTGATGGTTATGCCGCTAAAGGCAGAACAAACCGCCATTGCCAATGCCCTATCCGATGTCGATGCGCTAATCAGCGAGCTGGAAAAACTGATCGCCAAAAAACAGGCCATCAAAACCGCCACCATGCAACAACTCCTCACCGGTCGCACCCGTCTGCCGCAGTTTGCATTGCATAAAGATGGTACACCCAAAGGTACCAAGCCAAGTGAGTTGGGGGAGATCCCGGAGGATTGGGTAGCTGGTTATACGAAAGAACTTATCGGGAAAATGACTAGTGGCCTATCTCGTCGCTTAGCCGATAATGACATTGGTATGCCTGTACTTATCTCTGGGAATATACAAAATTACAAGTTAGAGACTGATAATTTAAAGTATTGGTATAAAAATGATCCACAAGGCGCAAATACCGATGATTATGTACTGAACGATGGTGACATTCTACTTTGCTTCATTAATAGCCTGTCTCAAATAGGTAAGCCATGCATTTTCAGAGATATTGGAAGACCTACAATTTATACAACAAACTTATTTAGAATCGTAATCTCAGATAATAGCAATAGCGTGTTTGCATATTATTTATTTAGCACAGAATATTTTCAGAAAAACTTACAGACTATTGCAAAGATCGCGGTCAATCAGGCTTCATTTACAAAACCTGACTTTTTGAATAGTAAAATAGTTTATCCTCCATCAAAAGAAGAACAAACTGCCATCGCCACCATCCTCTCCGATATGGATGCAGATATTCAGGCGCTGCAACAACGTCTCGACAAAACCCGCCAAATCAAACAAGGCATGATGCAAGAGTTGTTAACGGGTAAGACGAGGTTGGTAAAACCGGAGAGCGCGGCATTAGGAGCGGTCAAATGAAGTGTGCCAATAAACCATCCTTGGTGCAGGGTTCCAGCCGCGCCTTCCGTGGCGCGTCGTTCGCACCTGAAAAAGCAGTGCTTTTTCTCGCTACGCGACCGGTGCTCACCCTCTCCGATATGGACGAAGAGATTCAGGCTTTGGAACAACGCCTTAGCAAAACCCGCCAAATCAAACAAGGCATGATGCAGGAGCTACTGACGGGTAAGACGCGCTTGGTGCAACCGCAGGAGCCGCAATGGATTACAATTACAGCCAAACCCTAAATCCACAGAAAGCGCTGATCTGGCGTATTGTTCATCGAGATAATATCCCGTGGATTTTGGACAATGGCCTTTATTGCGGTAATAGCCAGGTTAGGTCTCCCCATTGGGTGCCTATTGGTAATCCAGAGTTAACAGATAAAAGAGCGTCTCATCCTGTACCTGCCGGTGCTGGCGGCTTTTTAAATGATTACGTTCCGTTTTACTTCACGCCTTTTTCTCCCATGATGAAGAATATTCACAGCGGATATGGTGGTATTCAACAGCGGCCCAACGATGAAATCGTGATTCTTGTATCTAATTTTGCGTAGGGTTCAGGCTTTGGGTTTACCCTTTGTTTTTTCGGATGGTCATGCTTATTACGCTTGGTCGAATTATTACACCGATTTAGCCGACCTTGAGAAGATCGATTGGCCAATATTGCAGGCTCGATACTTCAGGCGCGACCCTAATGATCTGGCTAAATTTGAGCGCTATCAGGCTGAAGCTTTAATCCACAAGCATTGCCCTGTAGAAGCACTCGACGGTATGGTTTGTTACACTGAAAAAACGAAAAATATACTGGACAACTGGTTAGCCGAGCGAGGTTTAAACTTACCGGTTTATGCAAGAACAGGGTGGTATTTCTGATGATTCATTACACACAAGGTAATTTGCTGGAAGCCGATGTGGATGCATTGGTTAACACGGTTAATACCGTGGGCGTGATGGGTAAGGGTATCGCTTTGATGTTTAAAGAGCGTTTCCCCAACAATATGCAAACCTATGCCAGGGCATGTAAAGCGGGTGAGGTGGTTACAGGGGAGATGTTTGTTACGCAAACCGGTGAGCTGATGGGGCCACGGTGGATTGTGAATTTCCCGACGAAACAGCATTGGCGTGCAAAATCCAAGATGGAATGGATAGAAGATGGTCTGGCTGATTTACGCCGTTTTATTGTCGAGAATAATGTACGATCAATTGCCATCCCGCCTCTAGGAGCGGGCAATGGCGGGCTTACCTGGGATGATGTTAAACCAAAAATTGAACAGACTTTGGTTGGCCTTGAGAAGGTCGACATCTGGATTTACGAACCAACGATCAAATACCAGAATGTTGCAAAAAAATCAGGGGTGAACAAACTTACACCGGCTCGTGCGCTAGTAGCAGAGCTTATACGGCGGTATTGGATATTGGGCATGGAGTGCAGTTTGCTTGAAATCCAAAAACTGGCTTGGTTCTTACAGCGGGTCGTTGAAGCGCAAGGTTTAACGAATGAACTAAAGCTTAAATTTAAAGCTAACAATTACGGTCCTTATGCTAATAATCTCGATCACCTTTTAAATGCACTGGATGGCAGTTATTTAAAGTCAGATAAGCGCATTCCTGATTGCGATCCTTTAGATGTTATTGCCTTTAATGATGCTAAAAAAAGGCAAGTTGAAGTGTTTTTAAATAGTGAAGGTAAAGAGTTTTTACCTGCTTTAGAAAAAGCCAGCGAAATTATTGATGGCTTCGAATCACCGTTTGGAATGGAGCTGCTGTCTACTGTGGACTGGCTGCTGGTGAATGAAGGATGTGAGGCAACACTGGAATCTATCAAAGATGGTATTGCGAATTGGCCAGCGGGGGAAAAATGGGCTAAACGTAAACTTGCTTTGTTTGACGATAAAAGTCTGCAAATAGCTATTGATAGGTTATGTTCTGTGACACTTACTTAAAAAGGATTTTAATGTGTCTGTTGTTGGTCAACTTGAGCGGGCTACTCAAAACCGCATCGTGCAGTTTTTTCAAACTGATTTAGGTTATCGCTATTTAGGTGGTTGGCAAGATCGCGCTAATAATAAAAATATTGAAGCGGATATCCTCGTTGCTTGGTTAAAAAAGCGCGGTATCAGCGAGACGTTGATCAATCGTGCTATTCGCCAATTGGATACGGCAGCGGCACTCGGAGAAGGTAAAAAGCTCTATTACGCCAACAAAGAGGTTTATCGCCTGTTGCGTTACGGCGTGAAAGACAAAGAAGGCGCTGGCCATCTCAACGAAACCGTGTGGCTGATTGACTGGAAGAACCCAGAAGCGAACGATTTTGCCATTGCTGAAGAGGTGTCTATTAAGGGTGAGAACAAGAAGCGCCCAGACATAGTGCTGTATGTTAATGGTATCGCGCTGGGTGTGATTGAGCTGAAGCGCTCCTCGGTGTCTGTCTCTGAAGGTATTCGCCAGAACCTCGATAACCAGAAGAAAGATTTTATTCGTAACTTCTTTACGAGTATCCAGTTGGTGATGGCGGGTAACGACACCCAAGGTTTGCGCTACAGCACCATTGAAACCCCTGAAAAACACTACCTTGAGTGGAAGGAAGATTGCACTAGCTCTTATCACTACAAGCTCGACTTTCATCTTAGCCGCATATGTAATAAAGCGCGTTTTTTACAGATTATCCACGATTTTATTGTTTTTGATGCCGGTATAAAAAAGACCTGTCGTCACAATCAGTTCTTTGGTATTGAAGCGGCAAAACACCATATCGCAAGACGAGAAGGCGGTATTATTTGGCATACCCAAGGTTCTGGCAAAAGTCTCACCATGGTATGGCTGGCGAAATGGATACGTGAAAATGTCAAAGACGCCCGTGTATTGATAGTGACCGATCGTACAGAGCTGGACGAACAGATTGAAAAAGTGTTCACCGGTGTTGACGAAGATATTTATCGCACCAAAAGTGGTGCTGATTTGGTGGCGACGCTGAATCAACCCAACCCTTGGTTGGTTTGCTCTTTAGTACATAAATTTGGTCGGCAATCTGATTCGGAAAACGATGCCGCTACGGATGAATTTATTGCCGAGTTAAAAAAATCCCTACCATCGGACTTTAAAGCCAAAGGCGATTTGTTTGTGTTTGTGGACGAGTGTCACCGTACGCAATCGGGAAAGTTGCACGAGGCGATGAAATCCATCCTGCCAGAAGCCATGTTTGTTGGCTTCACCGGCACCCCGCTGATGAAGAAAGACAAGAAAAAATCGGTTGAGGTGTTTGGTGCTTATATCCATACCTATAAGTTTGATGAAGCCGTAGCCGATGGCGTGGTGCTCGATTTACGCTACGAAGCACGAGACATTGACCAAAACGTCACTTCGCAGAAAAAGGTTGATGAATGGTTTGAAGCCAAAACTCGCGGCCTATCTCGATTAGCTAAAACCCAGTTGAAGCAGAAATGGGGCACCATGCAAAAGGTGCTATCCAGTAAATCGCGTTTGCAGCAGATTGTGAATGATATTTTGCTGGATATGGACACCAAGCCACGTTTGATGGATGGCTACGGCAATGCCATGTTGGTCTGCGCCAGCGTCTATCAGGCTTGTAAAGCCTACGAGATGTTCAGCCAAACGGATTTAGCCGGTAAGGTTGCTATTGTCACCAGTTTCCAGCCAACCGCTGCGAGTATTAAAGGGGAAGAAACCGGTGAGGGTTTAACGGAAAAACTCTTTAAGTACGACGTTTACCGTAAGATGCTCGCGAATTACTTCGAGCAACCGGAGGACAAAGCCGCAAAGCGCGTTGAAGAGTTTGAAAAAGAAGTTAAAAAGCAATTTATTGATGAGCCAGGGCAAATGCGTTTACTGATCGTGGTCGATAAGCTGCTTACTGGCTTTGACGCCCCTTCGGCTACCTATTTGTATCTCGACAAACAGATGGCTGATCATAACCTGTTTCAGGCCATTTGCCGGGTGAATCGTTTGGATGGTGATGATAAAGAGTACGGTTACATCATCGATTACAAAGATCTGTTCCGCTCGTTGGATAAAGCGATTTCTGATTACACGCAAGGCGCATTTGATGGTTACGACAAGGAAGATGTTGCAGGACTGCTGAAAGATCGTTTAGAGCAGGCCAAGCTTGATTTGGATAATGCTCTGGAAATGGTGCGAGCCTTGTGTGAGCCGGTAAAAGCGCCACGTAACACGGAAGACTACATTCATTATTTTTGTGGTAAGTCTGGTCTGAACCAAGACGAGCTCACCGAGAAAGAAGCACTGCGTTTAACGCTTTATCAGAACGTCGTCAAACTGCTGCGAGCGTTTGCCAATATAGCCAATGAAATGCCTGATGCAGGTTATTCCGCGCAAGATGTAGACTCGATTAGATCAGAAGTTGCCCATTTTGAAAAAGTCCGTGACGAAGTCAAACTGGCCAGTGGTGATTTGGTAGAAATGAAACGCTTTGAGCCTGCCATGCGCCACTTGTTAGATATGTATATTCGCGCGGATGATAGCGAAGTACTGATGGATTTCGAAGAGCTAGGGCTAATTGAACTTATCGTTGAAAAAGGTGCTGATGCTGTGGAGGCTTTGCCTGAGAGTATTCGCAAGAATCAGGAAGCTATGTCCGAAACCATCGAAAATAACGTGCGCAAAACTATCGTCGATGAAAACCCGGTAAACCCCAAGTATTACGAGCAAATGTCAGTGCTTTTGGATGAGCTGATTGAGCTTCGTCGCCAAAAAGCCATTGACTATCAAGAGTATCTTGAAAAAATTCGCGAGCTATCTCGTAAGGTGATCAGTCCTGAGCAGACAGCGTCTAACTATCCGTCATCGATGGACTCCAACCCCAAACGCGCGTTTTACGATAACTTTGGTCAAGATGAACTACTGGCCACAAAAATTGATACGGCTATTCGCTATACCAAAAAAGCGGACTGGGTGGGAGATCGTTTCAAGGAGCGAGAAATTGCTAATGCGGTGCGAGAAGAAACGGCGGGTTATGACGTGGATATTCAGGGCGTAATGGAATTGGCGAAAGCGCAAAAAGACTATTTATGAATGAAAGATTATTTATGAATAAAGAAAAATATTAATGCCTAAGGTAGAAATTGGTTCTATTACGATGCAGCTAAATCGTAAGGCGATTAAAAACCTTCATATCAGCGTGTTGCCACCTGATGGGCGTGTGCGTGTTTCTGCTCCTGAATCTATGACAGAAACCGCAATCCGTATGGCAGTGGTCAGTCGTATCCCTTGGATTAAGAAACAGCAAAGTGATTTTGCCAAACAGCCTCGCCAATCTGATCGAGAAATGGTCGGTGGTGAGTGTCATTACCTGTGGGGCAGGCGTTATCGGCTTAACCTGATTGAGCGTTCAGGAAGGCATGAAATCAAGCTAGGTCGTGGTCGGTTACATTTATATGTCAATACTGCAACAACGCTTGAGAACAAGGCTCTAGTACTGAGTTCGTATTACCGAGATGTACTTAAAGCAAGAATCTCTGAGTTATTGCCTGTTTGGGAGGATAAGATCGGCGTTACCGCTGCCGATTGGGGAGTCAAAAAGATGAAAACTAAATGGGGGAGCTGCAATACTCAGGCAAAAAGAATTTGGTTAAATTTAGAGCTCGCGAAAAAGCCCCCCGAATGTCTAGAGTACATACTGGTCCATGAATTGGTGCATCTGCTAGAACGTAATCATAATGAGCAATTTAAGGCTCACATGGATAGATTGCTGCCTGATTGGCGAGAGCGTCGTGATTTGTTAAACCGAATGCCTTTAGCACACAACAATTGGATTTATTAAAGTGTTGTTTAATGCAGGTGAACTGGGCCATTAACGGGTATAGCTGATCATTTTGCCGTTTCGTTTTCTGTTGTCTTTTCTTAAACCACTCAGTAACAAACCCGTACATGATTTGCCTATTTCCTTTGGCGAATTAGTCAGCCAATTGTTGTAGTGTCTTCTCATTGGCCTGGTTGTCGCCAGCGGTTTACCTTGGCACATGAGCTTGGTCATCTTGTTTTACATGGTTTGTTAGATGAATCCATCGACGAAGAGATGGCCTGCAATCGCTTTGCTTCAGCGTTTTTATTGCCAGACATAGGGATTTTTCAGCATTTAGGAGAGCGACGTTCAAACATAGATCCTAAAGAGCTGTATTTTTTGAAACATGAATATGGGCTAAGCATGACAGCTTGCTTGTATCATAGTGCCGACCTTAGTGTGATCACCGAAGAGAAAAAACGGCAAATATTTATTCGGTTCTCAAAAAACGGTTGGCGAAAGCAAGAGCCTGGGAATCCTTATCCACAAGAACAGACATTATTGTTTGAGCAGTTGGTTTATCGTGCATTGGCAGAGGCTGTGTAAATGTATTTGTTGCTCCAATCCTTGAGTCGGTTCTGATTCTTTCTATTCTTTTTTCCATTAGTGCTCAAATAATTGCGGCAAAAACAAAAAAAGCCCTGAATTTATAAGCAAATAACAGGGCTTTTAAGGCATTTTTGGAGAGGTGGAAAAACTACTCAATATTCTGCACTTGTTCGCGCATTTGTTCGATTAAGACTTTAAGTTCCACCGCCGTTTGGGTGGTGTCGCTAACGGTGGCTTTTGATGAGAGTGTGTTGGCTTCGCGATTGAGTTCTTGCATTAAGAAGTCGAGTCGGCGACCAACGGGTTTTTTCTGTTTTAGGCAGTTTTGCACTTCTTTAACGTGGGTTTCTAGTCGGTCGAGCTCTTCGTCGACGTCGGATTTTTGCGCGAGATACACTAATTCTTGTTCGAGGCGATCTTGGTCGATTTCAACTTGCAGTGCTGCAAGTTTATCGAGCAATTTTTGACGCTGATTTTCTTTGATTAACGGCAATGCTTCGCGGGTTTGGGCGACTAATTCCGATATTTTTACCAAACGCTGGGAAATGTGTTTTTGTAATTCGTCGCCTTCGCGCGCACGTTGTTGAATTAAATCATCGACGGCTTTATCGAAACTTTTTAGAGCGTCGTTTTTGACTGCTTCAAAGTCGGTTTCAGATTCAATAATAACGCCCGGCCACTGCATAATTTGCATGGGATTTACGGAGGCGGTTTTACCCATTAATTGATTGATTTCTTCGCAGGCATTGATGACCTGTTGGGCAAGTTCACGGTCGATGTGAATGGATTGTTGCTGACTGATTTTTTGCAGTTGCAGGCTGACTTCTATTTTGCCGCGGGCAATTTTTTCTCTTAATACTTCGCGTAATTGTGGTTCTAAGACGCGTAGTGTGTCTGGTAACCGAAAATGCGCTTCGAGATAACGATGATTAATGCTGCGTATTTCCCAAGTCAGGCTGGCCCATTCAAAGGTATTTTGTTGGCGAGCGAAGCCGGTCATGCTGTGGGTCATTGTCAGTCCTTCTGTTGGGCTCAATGAGAGAGTGTTATCCAAAATGAATATGCCGAGGGTTTTTTATAGTGCGCGATAAAATAGGCGCAAGCTTCTAGTCGGCTGGATTACGAATTAATATTTCATGGTATCACAAGGTGGGTTAGTTATAATCCGGGCCAGAAGAATTTGTGCGTACAGTTTTGATTCAATTTAAATAAAACAATTATTTAGCCGCAAATTTATACTTGTTACCGGTGCACAGGAGAGAATTTTCAATGCAGAGACCCAGTGGTCGTTTGGCCGATCAATTAAGAGATATCACATTTACACGTAATTATACCAAGCACGCAGAAGGTTCTGTGCTAGTTGAGTTTGGCGATACCAAGGTGCTTTGTACCGCGACCGTTGAAGAAGGTGTGCCTCGTTTTATGCGCGGTGAAGGCCGCGGCTGGATTACCGCAGAATACGGCATGTTGCCGCGCTCTACCGGAACGCGCATGGACCGAGAGGCCGCACGTGGTAAGCAAGGCGGTAGAACGGTGGAGATTCAGCGTTTAATTGGTCGATCACTGCGTGCAGCAGCCAATCTAGAGGCGTTGGGCGAAAACACTATTTTGGTTGATTGCGATGTTATTCAAGCCGATGGCGGTACTCGAACCGCTTCTATCACCGGTGCTTGTGTTGCAATCATGGATGCGCTTGCCGTGCTTGAGAGCCGTGGTTTATTAAAAGGTGTTGTACTCGATAAATTAGTAGCAGCGGTTTCGGTTGGTATTTACGAAGGCGAAGTGGTGCTTGATTTGGATTACCCTGAAGACAGTAACGCCCAAGCCGATATGAACATTGTTATGTGTGAAGGCGGCGGCTTAATTGAGGTTCAAGGAACCGCCGAAGAAAATCCATTCACAGGTGATGAGTTTGCGCAGATGCTAGCAATTGCAAAAAGCGGTATTGAATCCCTGCACGGATTACAGCGAGCAGCATTGGCCGAATCTATTTAGCGAAATCTATTTAAGAGTTGGTGTTGGTAATAAAAAAGCCCGAAGAGCTGAATAAGTTCTTCGGGCTTTTTTTGTTTATTTATTCAGCCATTATTTTGTTTATTCAAGAATGACTTGTTAAATTTTTGAGTAATACAGCTTTTATGAAAGCATAATTTTGTTAAGAATTCAGAAATTAAAACTTGAATCAACGACCATCACGGTAATTATTTGGTTGAATACACGAAACTGAGATTTGTTTTTGAGTGTTTGTTTGAAAATTTCGATGCCTTTAAGCTGTTACAATTCGATATCGTAATCAATAATTACAGGTAGGTGTGATGAGAACGTACGGTTTTTATAAATAACGCCGTATTCAACACGTGAGCGTAGTTCGTCGGAAACCACCTGTAGGTCGGTTCTCCAGCCGTCGCCTTTACCTACTTCACCCTGTGGCCACCAGGTGTATTCATCGGGATCGCGGTTGGCGCAACGGAAGGCATCGGTATAGCCAATTTGTGTGAACAATTGGTCCATCCAAAGGCGTTCGTGTTCCAAAAAGCCTGCGTTATTTTCGTTGGCTCGTGCGTTTTCAACGTCTGCTGTTTTGTGAGCCATTTGCCAATTGCCGCAAAAAATAAAAGCGCGGCGCTTACGCGTGATTTTGTGCAGATGGGCTTGCAGGTCGTCGAAGAATTTTATTTTTACTTCAAGCGATTCAAGTTCGGTGTTGGCGCTAGGAGCTAATAATGAGCCAATGGATATGTGTTCAAAATCCGCCTGCAAATAGCGGCCTTCCATATCAACACCGCTGCTAAAACCTAAGCCGTAAATTAAGGCTTTAGGCTGATGGCGCGAGTAGATGGCAACGCCGTTGTAGTGTTTGATTCCAGAATCAAAAAAATACGCGTTGTAGCCCTTTGGGTGGAAAATGTCGTGGTCGAGTTCGTGCTCCAGCGCTCGCAAGTCTTGTAGGCATACGATATCCGCGTCTTGCTCGGACAACCACTCGTATAGACCGCGTTGGGCGGCTTGGTGAATGCCGTCCACGCTCAAACTGATTATTCGCATATTCGCCCCTTGATGATGGACTGTGTATGATAACGACGTTTAGACAATTTTGTTAGTTAGTTGCCGTTTATTCCTGATTTAATTAGGTATTCTTTACATGCTTCAGTACCAAAAAGATTTCATTGAGTTAGCCATCAAACATAAAGCCTTAAGTTTTGGGGAATTTACCCTAAAATCTGGCCGTAAAAGCCCCTACTTTTTTAATGCCGGGCAATTTAAAACCGGTTCTGCTTTGGCAAGTTTAGGGCGATTTTACGCTCAAGCGTTGGTTAACTCGGGAGTTGAAATAGATTTAGTGTTTGGCCCTGCTTACAAAGGTATTCCTTTGGCTGCGGTAACCGCTGGTGCTTTATACGATCAGCATCAACTCGATCTACCTTATAGCTTCAACCGTAAAGAAGCCAAAGATCACGGTGAAGGCGGCACTATTGTTGGTTCTGAGCTTAAAGGTCGGGTATTAATTGTCGACGATGTGATTACCGCCGGAACGGCAGTGCGCGAAGTGATGTCTATGATTTCATCAGCCGGTGCAACACCCGGTGCAGTCTTGATTGGTTTAAATCGTCAAGAACGAGGTCAAGGTACACTCAGTGCCATTGAAGAAATCGAACAGGAATATAAGATTCCGGTCATAAGTATTGTTAATTTAGATTCAATTGTTGAGTATTTAAGTCAATCATCAGAGCAAGAGTCGCAGTTACTTGAGCGAGTAAAAGCCTACAGAGCAGAATTTGGAGTGAGTTAATTTATATGGAACGCGTCATCAACACATTTGATCAAGTCTTGAAGTTTATGCTTCGAGCAGGCGGTCGAAGTCTGTGGCTGGTGACTTGGATGTCTTTTGGGCTCATTGGATTATCAGCCTCTGCACAGCAACAACAACCGTTGTTTTACCGCTATGTTAATGACGATGGTATTAAAGTATTAGAGCAATCAATACCGCCCGAATACGCACAACGCGGTTATGAAGTAGTCAACGTCAATGGCGATGTCGTTAGAATTGTCAAAGCAAGTTTAACGGAAGAAGAACTGGCGGCGCGTGATCGTCAACGTAAACTGGAAGAGTGGGATAAAGCATTGCTCACTCGCTACAGTACGGTTTCAGATGTGCGAGCTGCGAAAAAGCGTCGTTTAGGGGAAATTAATACCTATATTGCGATTTTACGCGGCAATATTCTCAATCTTGATTCACAAATCGCGCGCGAACAAAGCAAAGCCGCCGACAGCGAACGCGCAGGCTTAGATGTACCCGAGGTGATCTTGATTAACATTCAGAACTTCCGCAACGAAAAACGCTCTGCTGAAGAGCAGATTGATCTTCGGCGTGAAGAATATGAGAGTGTTGCCGAGCAGTTTGATCGAGATATTGCCCGCTTTGAGGACATTTTGCAGCGTCGTGAGCAGGCACAGCGCAATTAATTTTCTGTTGCGAACTGTGCCGTCAATTTTTAACCATTACGCTGGTTGGTCGATAAATGGCTAATCGATTAGCGGCTAGTTAACACCAGCAAGCGCTTCTCTAAAAAATCCGTTCATCAGTAAGGTCCACTGCTCGTTCCAATGTTCAGTTGGGCGACGCTTGAAATTACTGCGCACATACTGGGCAATTCTGCCTTCGGCGGCTGCGACAAGCATATTCGCTGACGCGTTTAAGCCGATCTGTGGGCGTATACCTTCACGCAGTTCAGCTTCACGAATGATTTGCTTAATTTGCGTTTCGAGTCGGTCGTAGAACTGGACAACGCGCGCATGCAGCCGCTCGTTTTCTCCCGCTAAAGCATCACCGGTTAGTATCCGAGTAATACCCGGATTGCGTTCGGTAAAGGTTAATAGCAAGGTGAGAATCTTCTCGCAGCGACCCATGGCGTTAGGTTCTTCGTTTAAAATCAAATTGACCCGTGTAAACACGGTATCTTCGATAAATTCAATCAGACCTTCAAACATTTTTGACTTGCTCGGAAAGTGCCGATACAGCGCTGCCTCCGAAAAGCCCACTTGCTTGGCCAGTGCCGCGGTGGTGATGCGTGAGCCCGGTGAAATCTCAAGCATATGAGCTAAAGCTTGCAAAATTTCTTGTCGGCGAGAAAGTTTGTTTTCTGATTTTGTCATATCTACTTACATTTGATTTTTTTAATAAACGTACAGTGCGGTTAGGCCCTGAACGTAAGGCTTAGAGCATTTTGTGTTAATCACCCACAAATTCGATGATTCTTTGCATATTGCAGAAAATTTCATCAAAACGCTTAAGCAAAAGTTTTGCGCTTATTGGTAATCAAGGTGCCCACGCCGACATCGGTGAAGATTTCCAGCAATACAGCGTGATCCACACGACCATCAATAATGTGAGCAGAAGTTACGCCACCTTTAACCGCATCAAGAGCGCATTGAATTTTTGGCAGCATGCCGCCGTAGATAGTACCGTCTTCAATCAGTCCGTCTACCTGTTCGGTACTCAAGCCAGTAAGTACTTGACCCTGTTTATCTTGCAATCCAGCCACGTTCGTTAACAGCACGAGCTTCTCGGCTTTTAGAACTTCGGCGATTTTTCCGGCGACAAGATCGGCATTAATGTTGTAGGTGGAGCCATCTTTGCCGACGCCAATTGGCGCAATGACGGGAATAAAATGGCTGTTGATCAGCATGTCGATAACTCCAACGTTGATCGAGCTAACCTCACCTACATGACCGATATCGATGATTTCTGGGGCGTTCATTCCCGGCGTTTTACGTTTAACTTCCAGTTTGCGTGCATTGATCAACTGGCCATCTTTACCCGTGATACCAATCGCTTGGCCGCCGTTATTGTTGATGAGCGAGACGATTTGCTTGTTAACACTCGCGCCCAACACCATTTCCACGACGTCCATGGTGGCGCTGTCGGTTACTCGCATGCCATCGACAAATTCGCTCTTGATTTGCAGTTTTTCGAGCAGTTCGCCAATTTGAGGGCCACCACCGTGCACAACGATGGGGTTAATGCCAACAAGTTTCATCAACACAATGTCGCGAGCGAAGCTGTTTTGCAACTCTTCATCAACCATTGCGTTACCACCAAATTTTACGACGATGGTTTTGCCGGTAAATCGTTGGATGTACGGCAATGCTTCGGTAAGAACTTCGGCAATGTTCATAGCTGCGGTGCGGTCAAGTGACATGATGAGTCTGGTGCTCCTTGGTAATGTGCGTGCAAGGGATATTTGCGTGATAGAAGTTTATCTTCTGTCACGCGAAAGTCGCAATTGTAAAAAGACGATCTGAGTAAAAGTCTGTGTTAAAACGACAGATCCAGTTTAGGGGCGACCTTAGAAAGCTCACGTTTGAACAGTATTTTGAGTTGCTCGATAACTTCTTCGGTCTCGCCTTCAAAGCGCAGGGTCAGTTCCGAGGCGGTGTTCGACGCTCTAACCAGCCCCCAGCCCTTACCAAAATCGATGCGCAAGCCGTCAACGGTAGTTGTCGTGCCGTTTTGGAAATTACCGACTTCGATAAGGCGTTTAATGATCTCGAATTTATCGCTTTCTGCAACCGCTATACGAATCTCAGGGGTTGCTGGTAGCACCGGAAATGCCGAGAAGATCTCATCGAGACCCTGTTCTCTAAGGGACATGATCTCAAGCAGGCGCGCAGCAACCAGTATGCCGTCGTCAAAGCCATACCAGCGATCTTTTAGGAAAATGTGGCCGGAGTACTCGCCGCCAAGTAAGGCTCCGGTTTCGATGATTTTTGCTTTCATATGCGCGTGGCCGGTCTTCCACATAATGGGGCGGCCGCCGTAGCTGCTGATGAGACTGCCCAGCTGACGAGTACATTTCACATCGTAAACCACGTCGGCGCCGGGGTTGCGAGATACTATGTCTTTGGCGAACAACATCAAAAGTCGGTCTGCGGAAATAATCTGACCGCTTTCGGTGACCACAAAAACACGGTCTCCGTCGCCATCAAAGGCAACCCCAAGATCGGCACCTTCTTCTTTGACTTTAGCAACCAAGTCAGCCAGGTTCTCTGGTTTGCTTGGATCTGGCTCGTGATTAGGAAAAGAGCCGTCGATATCGCAATACAGGCTGACAACATCGCAGCCCATTTCGGAAAAGAGTCTTGGTGCTATTTCACCACAGGCGCCGTTGCCAGCATCGATCACGATTTTGGCATCGCCCATGAGTGCAACGTCGGAAAGAATTTCATCGATGTATTCAATAGAAATATCGCGGATGCTGGTTTCGCCGCTGCCGCGTTTGAAGTTTCCAAACTCCATTTCTTTATGGATTTGCGCGATCTCGTTTTTAGCCAGAGTAGCGCCACTGAGCATCATCTTAAATCCGTTATGATCAGCACCGTTGTGGCTGGCGGTAACGATAACACCGTGTTTGATGGTTTCGTCGGTAGCAACGGCGTAATACAGCAACGGTGAGGGAACCAAACCGATATCAACAACGTTACAACCAGTACTCAGAATACCTTGCGTCAAAGCTTTGGTTAGCGATGGGCTTGAGATGCGGCCATCGCGGCCTACAAACATATCGTGGCCGCCACTTGCTATCACACGTGAGCCCAAAGCCTTACCTAGAGCGTTGGCGAACTCTTCGGTGATTTCTTGGTTGGCTATGCCGCGAATATCGTAGGCGCGAAATACGTGATCTGGGAATTGTTCAGTATCTGGCTCAAGAGTTTCTGTGTTATTGATCCGGCCGGTGGTTTCACCGCTCATCAGTGATTTGTCAGCCTCAGAAATTTCTACGTCCGCAAGAGCCGACATAGGGTTGGTGCCAACACTGATTCGTTGCTGTTCCATGGCGAGTTTTTTGGCTTCTTGCTGATGCTTGATCCTTATTCCTAAGAAATAAGCGCCACCGGCAGTCAGCAGTAACACTATTGAGTGAGCGATAATCAGCAGCCACGGTTGAACGCTTGCTTGATCTGCCAGTTTGGGTGAAGGATAAAATTCCAAAAGCCATAGCTCGCTCATATCGACGGTAACTTTGGGGCCGTTACCCGAGCCGACGCTGGCGATCAATTGATTGCGATTTTTAAAGATTTGCAAGAGTTTAGATGCGCCAAGAGAGATGTCCGTTTGTGCCATGGCTTCGGTTAAATTGCTCATCGGAACCCGGATCATAATGACTCCTGGAGCAATTTCAGCGGAGCTGAGTTTAGTATCTTCTTGGTCATACACCGCAGCCACGAGTGTGAAGTACCACGCGTTATCAACCAGTCCCGCTTCAGGCAGTGTTGGTACACCACGCAGGGATTGATTGATCAAATCTAATTCAGCAAAGCGAAATTGCGTTTCTGGATACTGAATTTCAGGTGCATTGCTGGAGCCAATTAGCAGGGCTTTAGAGTCTGGCGGCAGTAGTCTTTCGATGGAGTTTTGCCACTGTTGGCGGCTTTGTGTCGATAAGGGTTGTCCCTCGGCAAGAATGTCTTCGGGTTCTGAATCTGATTGGGTTATCAAGGTTTTTCGCTGAGTTAACTTGAAGTATTCCAGTAAGCCTTGGCGTTTTGAAAACTGATCAAGGGTTGATTGCAGAGCGTTGAGCCGAAATTGAATTTGGCGAGCCACACCTTGGGCATGCTGCTCACTGAGTTTTTCAAGTCGTTGCGCTTCTACCTTGGTGATGAAGTGGTCATAGCTAAAATAGGCCACCACTGCGTTGATGATTACTGCGACAATGATCGCCAGTACGGGCAGTGGAATTTGTTTAAGGGTGTTCGGTGTAGGGGAGCCTCGCTTGGACTTATCGTTGTTTTTTTTATCGGTGCTTTTGTTCAAGAAAGTAAACACATCGAATCCTTAACAATTGAGCGACTGTTTTAGCTTAAGAACCGCAGAGTTATCGTTAGAAAGATAATCTGAGGTTCCAACAGTAACAAAGAATTAATCGGCAAAAACCGTGAAAGCCCCGCGCGCATCAGTTAGATAAGAGGCACAAGCGTTGGTTATACGATCTAGCTTGAGTGATTTAAATATCGAGCGCCAACGAGTTGCATAAGCTCGATGGCCAGTACCGACTTGTCTAGGTTGGGCATGGGTTTTTCACCCTCCTTCCAGTAGACGGTAACCTCGTTTTGATCAGCATTAAATCCTATATCACTGCGCGATACGTCGTTGGCAATGATCATATCTAAGTTTTTACGAGCCAGCTTGCCGCGAGCGTAGTTGGCAACATCATTGGTTTCGGCGGCAAAACCCACGGTAAAGGGTTTTGGATTGCTGGCTGCAACTCCGGCAATAATGTCAGGATTTTTGACTAATTCGATGGTCATGTCGTCGCGATCTTGGGTCTTTTTGATCTTTTGCTCTGCAACACTGGCTGGGCGATAGTCTGCGACGGCGGCCGAACCGATGAAGATATCCGTTTCTGAGATCTTTGCCATCACCGCAGCCTGCATCTCTAACGCGGTGCTGACTCGAATACACTCAACGCCTTGAGGCGCACTGAGACTGGTTGGACCAGAGACCAGAATCACCTTAGCGCCAAGTTCGGCGGCAGCACTGGCGAGCGCATAACCCATTTTTCCAGAGCTGTGATTGGAAATATAACGAACGGGATCAATAGCTTCTCGGGTTGGGCCAGCGGTCAACAACACGGTTTTTCCGGCCAGTAATTGGGCGCTTTTGTTATCAGAGGTTGATTGGGAGGGTTTAAAGTGTTCCAGAACGCTTTTAACAATATCCGGTACTTCCATCAGCCGGCCTTGACCGACATCGCCACAGGCTTGCACACCATCGCCAGGCCCAAACTGCAAAATGCCGAGTTCTCTCGCCTTAATAATGTTGTTTTGCGTTGCTGGATTCGCCCACATGGCCTGATTCATCGCCGGCGCAATGGCGAGAGGAGCGCGTCGAGCTAAACATAATGTGGTAAGCAGATCATCGCCAAAGCCGTGAACAACCTTGGCAATAAAGTTAGCGCTGGCAGGCACCACCAAAAGCAAATCTGCCCAGCGAGCGAGTTCGATGTGGCCCATTCCCGCTTCGGCCTGTGGGTCGAGCAGCTCGGTATGCACCGGATTGCCCGATAACGCCTGAAACGTCAACGGTGTAATAAATGTCTGTGCGCCTCTGGTCATGACTACACGTACTTCCGCGCCGTGGTCTTGTAGCCGTCGAGTTAGCTCGGCAGCCTTGTAGGCTGCGATTCCGCCGGTGACGCCTAAGAGAATTTTTTTATCGGCTAACGCTTGTGTATCAGTCATATTTAAACCAGTTTTTCTTAATCTTTGCTTTGAATATTGTGTGTGATTTGTTGAGTAAAAACTTTAGGGCGAGATTCTATTGAGTAATGGACGCAATTTCACCTGCGAGCGGTAAAAGTTTGATTTTATTGATGGTTGTGAGACTTTGATACTCATAACTTAAGTTGCAAAAGTATCCATGCCTAAGAATTGAGGGATCTCATACTTGAAAAAGTATCTATTTCTTAAAACTAAGATTATGGCGTTCGATACCAAATCTGCATGGATATGAGCATTGATTTGCCAGCCATTTGCAGATACTCAATTGGTATTTTCATCAGTTGAGTAGAAGACTTATGGCAATTTCCGATTGGCCAGCTGCGGAGCGTCCACGAGAAAAATTGCTAGCCAAGGGCGCTAGTGCATTGTCGGACGCAGAGTTGTTGGCCATTTTCTTAAGAACAGGTTGTGCAGGTAAGAGTGCTGTGGATCTCGCTCGTGAGCTGTTATCCGAGTTTGGAAGTCTCAGACATTTGTTGCAGGCACCTCGAACCCAGTTTTGCAGTGCTCACGGTTTGGGTGACGCCAAATACGCGCAGTTGCAAGCCGTTTTAGAAATGGCTAAGCGCCATCTCGAAGAAACTCTGTCGCGAGAACAAGCGCTTACCAATCCAAAATCGGTAAAAGACTATCTCACCGCTCAGTTACGCCACCTCGATCACGAAGTCTTTGCCGTGCTGTACCTCGATACTCAACATCGTTTGTTGGCATTTGAGAATCTATTTAACGGCACTATCGACGGCGCAGCTGTATATAGTCGAGAAGTGGTACGCAAATGCTTGAACCAGAATGCAGCGGCGGTCATTTTTGCTCATAACCATCCCTCTGGTATCGCCGAACCCAGTCGAGCAGATCGCGACATAACCCAACGACTTGTCGATGCGCTTGGGTTGGTTGATGTTCGAGTGCTTGACCATATGGTGGTTGGCGAAGGCGAGATTGTGTCCTTTGCTGAGCGTGGTTGGCTCTAATTAGGCCGTATTTTTACTCGTTTTTAGCTTTTCAGTTGATATTGATAAGGTGTTCTGGTATAAAACGCGGCTCTTCGCGACCGGGTCGGTTAGGCTTTGAGCAACAAAGCTTCAGATCGCTCGTTGGAATGTAAGTAAATTAATCAGTTTCTTGCCGAACGCCTGTCTGTGTCAGTCAGGCACAGTTTAATGGCGCAAAACGCAAACGAGGCGACACAATGTCTAAGGTATGTATGGTTACTGGTAAGCGTCCAGTTACCGGCAACAATGTTTCTCACGCAAAGAACCACACTAAGCGTCGTTTTTTGCCAAACTTGCAAACTCACCGCTTTTGGGTTGAGTCTGAAAAGAAATTCGTTAAATTGCGCATCTCTACCAAAGGTATGCGCATTATCGATAAAAAAGGAATCGACCAAGTATTGGCCGAAGTTCGTGCACGCGGCGAAAAAATTTAATTTCGCCCAATACGCTGAATCTTAGGAGCATCCATCATGCGAGAGAAAATCCGTTTAAATTCCAGCGCTGGCACTGGTCATTTCTACACTACGACTAAAAACAAGCGCACTATGCCTGAAAAAATGGAAATCAAAAAATTTGATCCAGTAGCTCGC
Organism: Sessilibacter sp. MAH3; assembly: GCF_054658275.1. Classification (NCBI taxonomy): domain Bacteria; kingdom Pseudomonadati; phylum Pseudomonadota; class Gammaproteobacteria; order Cellvibrionales; family Cellvibrionaceae; genus Sessilibacter; species Sessilibacter sp. MAH3. The sequence goes on from NZ_BAAGIE010000014.1 coordinate 50,614, forward strand.
AAACACGTGATCTACAAAGAAGGCAAAATTAAGTAAGTTATATCGTATGTTTTTTGAGGCGTAGGTTTTAGCCTCAAATTAGATAAGTGAAACTTATTTGATTATAAAAAAAGACCTGAGTGATCAGGTCTTTTTTTATTAGTTTTGCTTCGTCTCTGAACCAGTGGTTTGCGTATCTGCTGCCTGCTAGGTTACTTCTAAGACTGGCCATTGTTTTAATTACGATCATTTTGTTTGGCAAGTCCTCTTCTTGTGCAATTCTTCTGTTGTGAATAAGTAGCTGGTTCATTAACCTGTTTTCGATAGGTTATTACCAGATTTATCCACAGGTTTCTCTTTTATTTACCGCTGCTTTATTTTTGTGAATAAGTTTCGAGTAATTCTTAGTTTCGATATAAGTTGTGTCAGTAAACTTAAAGTAGCATCGGATTTTGGTGCGTTTTTCGTTAAAAATTAACGACTTATATGTATTTGTAACAATCAGCTAAGTTTTTTCTGCCAACACAATGTCAGCCAAATAGTTCTTTAAAACTTCAATATGATGAGTTTCTCATCATAAACTTCGGTTGTTGCGCAAGTCCTTGATTTTGTTATTCACATGCAGGGTTAATGAGTTTTTCAGATTGATCGATTAATACTCATAAAAATCAATAATATTGAATAAAATCTTGGTAGACGTTCTATGCAACAGAGTAAGTAAGTGATTGCTTTAATATTGTCAGCAAGGTTACCCACTAAGTTATGCACAGATTCTGTTGATATGTTTGTGTGTCTTGATTAATTGCGGCAAAGCCACGGTAACCTAACGCGTTCGACGTAATTTAGCTCAGCGTTACAAAAGCCAAAATGAATCTATTCGCCAGCGTTATTTTTGGTGTGCTAGGAATTTAATACTAATAATTATTGCTAACTTATTGATTTGAAAATATTTAAATGATTTTCTATTGACTGGTTCGTAGATTTTTGATTTGAATAAGTCTTGTTATTTCTTTTGAATACACTTAGTACCTTGCTCTTATACTAGGCGAGTTCATTGGTGTAGCACCTTTGTGTTTATTGGATAATTGCAAGTATTTTTTCGTTAAAAAACGTCTTTTTTCTCGCTTGCAATAAAAGTTATGCACAGATATTGACTGCGTCGATTTGAGCTTTTTATCTCATAAAAATATACGAACAAACATCCGTTTATTTAAGAACTAGTGCTTTGGGTATTTTCCTATCGATTGCGGAGAGAATTTTCCTGAGGTTTGATTCAGAAGTCCGAATTCGCGTAACAGAGTCACCGTAACAGGGTTAGCGTAACAAGAGGGTCAATTGATCATGAGACAACTTACGCCATTGCTTTGCGCTCGATTTGTATTGGCGTTTATGTGGATATATCAAGGCTTGGTCCCCAAATTGATGCGTGTCGCACCGGTAGAACTCGAAATCACGGCCCAGCTGGGATTTAGTGTCAACACGACTTATCTGCTCATTAAATTGGTGGGGTTACTTGAGGTGCTTTTTGGTGTGTTGGTATTTTTTGCGTATCGCAATATTGTGGTGTTGATTGTAAATCTTGTCGCGCTTTTATTGTTAGTGGTGATGGCGCTAGTTCTAACACCGCATATTATGCTGGCAGCCTTTAACCCTATAATCACCAACTTGCCTTATCTGGTGCTTGGGTATTGGTTATTACAATCCGCAAAACGTGCTTGTTAGTGATGATCGTGGTTTAAGCACCGGAACATCTAAGATCTTGCTCTGCGATTAATACCTGAGAAGTTTTGAGATCTCTAAAACCGCCCCTGTTTATAGAAGGAAGTTTTCTTGCCTGAGTTACCCGAAGTAGAAACCACAAAGCTTGGTATTGCGCCGCATTTGGTTGGTAAAAAAGTACGGGAATTAACCGTTCGTAATGGCAAGTTGCGCTGGCCGGTTCCAGATATTCTGCCCCGTGAGATAAAGGGCCATAAACTGCTCGATATTTCTCGTCGAGGTAAATACCTATTGTTTGAATTCGAACGCGGAGTGGCACTGTGGCATCTGGGGATGTCGGGTTCTTTGAGAATTTTATTACCGGGCGAGGTACCTGAGCCGAAAATTCACGAGCATGTTGATTTACGTATGGCCGATGGCACCACCTTAAGGTTTAACGACCCCAGGCGCTTCGGTGCACTGCTCTGGTCAGAGCATCCGGTGCAAGAGCATGAGCTTCTTGCGCATCTTGGGCCAGAACCTCTGACGGGCGAATTTAACTGGGAATATCTTTTCCAAAAATCTCGCGGCCGCAAGGTTCCAATTAAAACCTTTGTTATGGACAGCAAAGTTGTTGTCGGTGTTGGCAACATCTATGCGAACGAAGCACTTTGGGCGAGCGGAATAAAACCGGATAAGGCTTCGGGAAAGGTTACTAAACCTCAGTATCAACTTCTGGTGGATGAGATCAAAGCAGTTTTATCACGTGCTATTACCCAAGGTGGAACAACCTTACGCGATTTTACGGGTGGGGATGGCAAGCCAGGATATTTCGCGCAAAAACTCAATGTGTATGGGCGTGGCGATCAACCTTGTCGTCGATGTGCGAAACCATTAAAAGAAATTCGTATCGCCAATCGCTCAACGGTGTACTGCAACATCTGTCAAAAGTAGTGTTAGCTCTGATGGTTGCGCCTCAGAGCTAACGCGGAGATTTAACTCTCCGAAAATTTATCTTTTAAGCACTGAGCAATAATAGGTGGCACAAATTTGCTGACGTCGCCGCCTAATGAAGCAATTTCGCGAACCAAAGACGATGAAATATAGCTGAGATGCTCGGCGGGTGTTAAAAATAAACTCTCCATTTTGGGAGACAGAGCGCGATTCATATTGGCAAGCTGAAATTCGTATTCAAAGTCACTCACGGCGCGCAGCCCGCGCATAACCGCTTGCGCGTTTTGCTCTTCGACCATTTTCGCCAATAATACATCGAAACCGATAACCTCAACGTTATCAAGATGCGCCAGAACCAATCGCGCTTGTTCAACCCGTTCTTCCATGGTGAACAGGGGATTTTTTCTGCGGTTTGCAGCAACCGCGACTACAACATGATCAAACAGTCGGCAGGCCCGCTCAACGAGATCGATATGACCGTTGGTAATTGGGTCAAAAGTGCCCGGATAGACAACTTTTTTCATGCTGGGGCTCCTTTATTATTCACTTTTACACCCAGTTTTTCGGGGCGAGAATAGTACCAATTTAAGTAATTGGTACAAGTTCACTTTTCGTCTTAATGTGCGGCGGCACTCAGTAAGTAAAACTCAACCTGACCCGCAGACTTCTGGCGATGTATTTGCCAGTGATTGCTGAGAACTAGGTTGTGATTTTTGGGTGCTTCTAAATAAAGAAAGCCTTCTTCTTTGAGCAGCTGTTTTTGCTCAATGATTTCTAATGTACGCTGCCAGAGATCTTTCGCAAACGGGGGATCGCAAAAAATAATATCGAATGTTCCTGTTTGCGCGATATCGACAGCGTCGAGCCAAGCTAGCGTATCGGTGGCGATAATTTTCCCGTTACTGCAACCAAGCTCCTGCAAATGTGCACCGAGTTTACGACACACCTGATTATCCAGCTCTAACATGACGACTTGATTGGCGCCCCTTGAAAGCGCTTCAAATCCAAGCGCTCCAGAGCCGGAATATAAATCGAGGACATTGGCACCAGGAACTTCAAATTGCAGCCAATTGAACAGGGTCTCTCTGACTCGGTCACCAGTTGGCCGCAGCCCATTGACCTCCATGAAATCCAATTTTCGACCGCGCCACTTGCCGCCGATAATGCGCAGGCTAGAGGCGGATTGGCTCGGCGGAGAGTGTTTCGTGGGATTTTGAGTTTTGGGCTTGCCAACAGAGCGACGCGTCACGGCTTTTTTGCCCCGAAATTGTCTAAGCGTGAAAGCCACTTTATATTGCCGAGGCGGCGATTGATGTCGGTCACTTGGTAACGCGTGCCGGTTAAAGTGACAGAAATTGATTTAGCCATGAAAAATTCTGAGATTAGCCTGTTCAGTGGTAGCATATGCCCTTAGCGTGGGCGCAGAAGTTCGTATTAAAATGCCCGACATTTGCTGCAAATTTCCACTAACTATCAAGAAGGTAAACCAGTTGCGTAACCTTCATCTTGCAGAGATTATCCATAAAACTCATGTTTTTTAAACGTAAATCGAAAAAGAATACTCCTGAAGAAACCCCCGTTGATGCTCAGCTTGAATCATCGGCGGTGGTTGAATCTGTTACGGCTCCTGCGCCGGTTGAAGAAAAACCCGCGAAAAAGAGCTTTTTCCAACGCATTAAATCTGGCTTAACACGCACCAGTAACACGCTCAGCAATGGTCTTGCAAATCTGTTGCTTGGTAAAAAAGAAATCGATGACGAGCTGCTTGAAGAAATCGAAACGCTGTTATTGAGCGCCGATATCGGTATCGAGGCAACGTCAGAAATTATCGATGGTTTAACCGCAAGTATTGAACGTAAGCAGCTCACAGACGGTGATGCGGTTTATCAAGCGTTACAAGCTCACCTTACACAAGTTCTGGACGGAGCCGATAAGCCACTGGTTATCGACACCACTAAGCAGCCTTTCGTGTTGTTGGTTGTTGGCGTAAATGGCGTGGGTAAAACCACGACCATTGGCAAGTTGGCCAAACGTTTTATCAATGAAGGTAAATCGGTTGCCTTGGCCGCTGGCGATACTTTTCGTGCGGCTGCGGTTGAGCAGTTACAGGTTTGGGGTGAGCGCAATAATGTGCCAGTGATTGCACAGCACACCGGTGCCGATAGCGCCTCGGTGATCTTTGATGCGATTCAGTCGGCCAAGTCGAGAAATATCGACGTGGTTATTGCCGATACCGCCGGACGACTGCACAACAAAAGCAATTTGATGGATGAGCTATCAAAAGTGAAGCGCGTGATGGCCAAGCTTGATGTCAGCGCGCCGCACGAAGTTTTGCTGGTGCTCGATGCGGGTACCGGACAGAACGCACTAAACCAAGCTCAGCAATTTCACGAAGCCGTGGGCGTTACCGGTTTTGCGTTAACCAAACTGGATGGTACAGCTAAGGGCGGGGTTATTTACGCGCTTTGTAAGCGTTTTGATATTCCCGTGCGATTTGTAGGTGTGGGTGAAGGCGTTGATGACTTGCAACCATTTTCTGCAAAAGATTTTACTGCGGCTTTGTTTTCCAGAGAACCAAGCTAGTCCATTATGATTGTATTTGACCGCGTCAGTAAAAAGTACGGTAGCCGCGATGCATTAAGTGAACTCAGTTTTGAATTAAAAACGGGGGAATTTGCCTTTCTAACCGGTCACTCTGGCGCCGGTAAAAGTACGCTTCTTAAATTGGTCATGCTGATTGAGCGAGCTACACGCGGCCAAGTTTGGGTTAAGGGACAAAACTTAACCCAGCTTCGAGACCGACAAATCCCGTATCTGCGTCGTGATATTGGCGTAGTCTTTCAGAATCACCAATTGCTCGCCGATCGCAATGTTTTCGATAACGTCGCACTACCCTTGCAGATTGCCGGTTTACGCGGTCGAGAAATTGGCCGTCGAGTACGCGCGGCCTTAGATAAGGTTGATCTGCTCGACAGAGAAAAACAATTCCCTATTTCTCTATCCGGTGGTGAACAACAGCGCGTTGGTATTGCCAGAGCTGTGGTTAATAAACCGTCTTTGGTGCTGGCAGACGAACCAACGGGTAATCTTGATCCTGAACTTTCGGCAGAAGTAATGAAACTCTTTCTGCAATTTAACCAAGTTGGAGTAACGGTTCTTATCGCCAGCCATGATATTGCTTTGATTCGTGCCATGGGTCGGCGGGTACTGGGCCTATCGGAGGGCAAGCTGGTGCACGATGACATCTTGTCTGCCTCAAGACCCGCGGCCTCAAATCCGGCGACTTTTCAAGATTAATTTGGCCATATTGTAAAGAATGGATGTGCGCACATGTTAGGGCCGAAAACCGACCGAGCTAAAAACCAAGGCTCAGCAAATTCACGATCACAAAAGACGGAAAGTTTTTTGTCTCGCCACGCCAATAAACCGGCTTCTCGCGATTCTAAATCTACAAGAAGTCAACGCACCAATGAACCCAAAAAAGCGTCTCGTGCTAGCTCAGCCGGAGCCACTCAAAGCAGAACCCGATGGCAAGAACAGCTAAATGCTTACGGACTGCATCACGTTGATAGTGCGCGCAGTTCTCTGGAGCGTTTATTGTCGGTTCCTGCCCAGAGCCTGCTAACTTGCCTTGTCATTGCCATCGCTCTTGCCCTTCCGGCCATCTTGTACGTGGGTTTAATAAATGTGCAGAGTCAGGCTGAAAACTGGGATCGTCCCGCAAAAATGACCGTGTATCTCAATAAAAAAGCATCGGATACCGCGATCGAGCAGCTCATCAAAACACTTAGAAGCCGCGAAAATATCGATGAACTAGAGTATATCGACGCACAGCAAGGGCTTATCGAATTTCAAAAGGTGTCGGGTTTTGGCGATATCTTAAATTCGCTCGATGAAAATCCGCTACCAAGCGTCATAGTCATCAGTCCAAAAGAAACACGGGTTGATCTTTTAGAGCCGTTAAAAGACGAGCTTAGTAATAACCCCATCGTTGATTCCATTCAATTGGATTTACAATGGGTAGCGAGGCTCCAGCAGTTCGCGCTTTTGGCACAACGAATCGTGTTTGCAATGACCGCTATATTGGGCTTATCGGTCATCTTGGTGATTGGTAATATCATCCGTTTAGCGATCGCCAGTCGTAAAGACGAGATTGTGGTCGTGAAGCTCGTCGGGGCTACTAACGCTTTTGTGCGTAGACCGTTTCTTTACACCGGATTTTGGTACGGTTTAGGCGGTGGATTCCTAGCGTTGTTGATTGTTATCGCCGCGCAAATTTGGTTGGATGGCCCAATCACTCGGTTGACCGAGCTTTATGGCTCGTCTTATCAAGTGCATGGTTTGAGTGCTACCGATAGTGCCATCTTGGTATTTGGCGCATGTGTGCTAGGCTCTTTAGGTGCTTGGGTCGCGGTATCGCGCCACTTGGCGGCAATTAAGCCCAGTTGAAAGCACATATTTATAAAAAAATTGCCAAAAGACCTTGAAATTTAAAGAATCGTCCCAAGACTTGATCCAAAGCATATTTGTCAGGTATTTCAAGTTCTTAGGTGAACTACCAAAATTTTGGCGTTCTAACTAACTAGTGTTACGATTCTTCCCTCATTACTTTGGAGGTATTCATGGGAAATAACTTACAGCCTTTACACGTTCTTGCTCCAGGGCAAAATCTGAACGCGTATATTCAGGCCGTAAACAACTTCTCAATTCTCTCTGCCGAGGAAGAAAAGCAGCTGGCAGAGCAGTTATACTATGAAGAAAATTTAGAAGCGGCGCGTCGATTAGTCTTAGCGCATCTTCGCTTTGTGGTTCACATCGCCAAGTCATACAGCGGTTACGGTCTGAACCAATCTGATCTTGTGCAAGAAGGCAACGTTGGCTTAATGAAAGCCGTTAAGCGCTTCAACCCTGAAAAAGGTGTGCGCTTAGTATCGTTTGCGGTTCACTGGATCAAAGCAGAAATACACGAATACATCTTGCGCAATTGGCGCATTGTTAAAGTCGCCACTACCAAGGCTCAGCGCAAGTTATTCTTTAACCTTCGCGGCGCCAAAAAACGCCTAGCTTGGTTAACCAATGACGAAGCTGAAGCCGTAGCAAAAGATCTGAACGTCGAAGTGAAACACGTTCGCGAGATGGAAGGCCGTCTTGCCAGTACCGATATGGGCTTTGACGCCGGTGTTGATGACGACGATGAAGTTGCATTTCAAGCTCCGTCTAATTATCTAGAAGATAACCGCTACGATCCGGCCACTCAACTAGAAGACGCAGATTGGGAAGAAAGCAGCACTAACAGCCTAGAGTCTGCCATTGAGCAACTTGACGAGCGTAGCCGCGACATTTTGCAGCAACGTTGGTTGAGTGACGAGAAGTCCACCTTGCATGATCTTGCGGCTCAATACGGTGTTTCTGCCGAGCGTATTCGACAGCTCGAAAAGAACGCTATGAAAAAGGTGCGTACCATAATCGAAGCCTAATCTTGATGTGTGGTAAATACTGAAAAAGCCGTGCTTGCACGGCTTTTTTTATGTCTGTACACCGAGTAATTGCTCAATAATGACCTATTCGGTCGTAAACTAGAGTATGATCCCGCCCCAAATCGAACAGTCCATTTGCTCGAACAGTTTCGTCAGTGACAGATGTTCGTCTAGATGCATATTCACAGTGTTCTAAATAATGACTAAATTTTTCGCTTTATTTGCCGCTTTCAACGGTCTTGTCGCAGTCATTCTGGGTGCCTTTGGTGCTCACGGCTTAAAAGGCAAGATTCCTGAAGTGCTGCTTAGCGCCTATCAAACCGGTGTTCAGTACCATTTTTATCACATTCTTGCGCTGCTATTTATTGTTGCGTTGGCAGTATTGAAGCCGGTAAGTCGTTGGTCGCAATTAAGCGGATTCTTTTTTATTGCCGGAATTATTTTGTTTTCGGGAAGTTTATACGCGATTGCCTTGGGCGCGCCTCGTTGGATCGGCCCGGTTACACCACTCGGCGGTCTATCGTTTATGTTAGGTTGGGTGATGTTATTCATTCACCTAATTAAAACTGATCTTACTTTTATCGACTAATTTTTTACTGAATTACGTTTCATGTCAGATATTTCATACCCCACTAAACCGGAATTTAAAGAAAAATCCATTCGCAGTTTTGTCATTCGCGCAGGCAGAATGACAGACAGTCAAAAACGCGGCTTTGAATCCGCGTGGCCCGAGTTTGGCTTGAGCTTGTTTTCGGGTCGAATAGATTTGGAAAAAACCTTTCCCAATGTTGGCCCGTTGGTTGTAGAAATCGGATTCGGTATGGGCGACTCACTGCTTGATATGTGTATTAATGAGCCTGAGAAAAATTTTATCGGAATTGAAGTTCATCCTCCTGGTGTAGGACGATTAATTAACAGTGCGCAAAAAGCCGGTGTTAAAAATTTAAAAGTATTTATGGCTGATGCTAATGATGTGATAGAGGATTGCATTCCTGATGATAGCATCAGTCGATTACAGGTGTATTTTCCTGATCCATGGCATAAAAAGAGGCACAATAAACGACGAATTATTCAGCCCAATTTTATTAATGCAACCCTGCCGAAATTAATTACCGGTGGCTGCTATCATTTTGCAACCGACTGGCAAGAATACGCTGAGCAAATGCTTGAAGTGTTAACAGAAGAAACTCGTATCGTTAATACCAGCTTAACTCAGGATTATTGCGAGCGGCCAGAGCACCGGCCAAAAACCAAGTTTGAACAACGTGGCGAAAATTTAGGGCATGGTGTTTGGGATTTAATTTTCACCAAGCGTTAAACGTATAGGAGTTTTTGATTTATCCTGAATTTTTAATTGCACGAATTCGTGCATCAATCTCACTAACAATACGCTATTGAAATTGTAGAGAAATTAAAAATTCTATTGTAAACGATTAGCTTTGATTAAATGGTAAATACGTTAATCAAAGACTCCTATAGGTTACTCGCAACCTTTCGAGCAGCACCCGGTAAATACATGTGTTATTCAATCGACACATCACCGGGTGTATATCTCACCGACATACCTACACAACGTAGACCTTCAGTCGGTTCGTACGGATCTTAATATTTCGATAATTTTTTGCTAACTAATTGGCGAGAAATAAACGTGAAATCTGAATCTCTAAATGTAATCTTCTTCGTTGCGATGATTTTTACGCTGGGAATGAGATGGTGTTGGATTAAGATATTGACTAACCAAAATATAAAGTAATAGCGACCGCATTGGTAACCTCCATGGTATAAGTGATAATTAAGATGTCCTGATGAAATAATAACACACAGTGCCAGCTTGAATGAATGTATAAAAATAAATTTTCTGAAATTAAAAAATTTTAGACAAGTTACGAAGTATTAACCGGATTAATTTTCAGGGATTAATTCAATTATTTTAAAAAATGGAAAAATAGTACGTTAATCACTGATTAACTATTTCACGAATCCCTTTCAAGAATCTATTTAAACTAGCGAAGTGATGATTATATTCATCACTCTTAAATTATATTAAAAAATAATTTCCCGTAAAAAATAAATCGAAATATCGTTTTCCACATTCATTCCATCAACACTCAAAATTTTGAATTTTTGTACAAGTAGGTTTGTGGTAGGCGTCGTAAATACAACGACGTATCTTGAACAAACGATAAATAAAGGAAACTCTGATTAACCTAGAGTTTCCAGCGACACAAGGATGTGTCGCCAATTTCAAGAACCGTAAGTGATTGAAATTGTGAAGAAATTGGAAATCGTATTTTCAATTTCTGTGCTCTGATTAAATCATGGATGAGTTAATCAGAGCTTCCTAAAGGTTCCTTGGTAAAAGCTCTTTAGTAAAAGCTCTTTAATAAAAGTCTTTTAATAATAGGCGCTGTTTTAGGAAGCCATTAACAAGCATCTTAATATATTAAAATTTTCTACAAATGGTAGTTTCTATTAAGTCAAAAAAATGGCTACAGTGTTTAAAAGAACCTTCCTAAAAAAATGTTTCGTCTGAAACCCCGCCGTTTATTTTTTTAATTCTTATACCAAGCCGACCATAAGTTAAATAAAACTATATTTTTTTTTCACAAGCTGGGCTCTATTGGATCTGTGATCTATACCTAAAAGACTTCCCAAACAGTTGGGTAATTCACACCTATATCTCGAGTTATTTTGGTGCCTGTTTTGGGGCCAGGGAAATCTCGTAATTACTCTAGGAGAAAATAGATGGTTGGAATGTTGAGAAAAATAATAAATAAAAAATCGCTGTTGGCGTGTTCAATTTCGGTGGCGGCACTGACACTAGGTGCATGCAGTAGCGGTGGTGGCGGTGGCAACTCCGGCAGTTCTACACCGGTGTCTGTGTTTGGCGAAGCAGCCAAAGGCATCGTGATTAACGGTGTAGTAACCGTTTATCCCATTACCGGTGGCGATATTGATACCAACACGGTTTTAGGAACCGGTGTAACCGATAGCACGGGTAGCTACGATAGTATTGAGCTTACGAATTATTCGGGTGGTCCCGTCGCCGTTCGTATTACAGCCGCAAGTGACGGCAGCACCATGATGCGTTGCGACTTATCCGCCGGTTGCGGAACAGGTATCGCATTTGGTGATGATTTTCCTCTTGAAGATTTTGAATTAGACGCCGTATTACCAGAAGTTACCGCTAATACTGTTTCTGTTGCGGTTACACCGCTAACAACAGTGGCCAGTCAGCTTGCATTAGCTAATTTTGCCATGGGTACCGAAACCGATATTTTAGCGGCGATTAATAACGCCAACACCAGCGTCGCCAATCGCTTTGGTCTATCTGGCAGTGTTACCGAATTTGATGTGGTTGATGTCACCAACCCGGCCGATGTCGCCTCCGCCGAACAAAGTTCGTTGCAGTACAACTTGTACAACGCGGCAATTGTACAAGCGATACTGAGTGACAACAGTGGGGTTTCTATTGCGCAAGCGGTACAAGCTTTTGCTAATCAATATGTTGACAATGGCGGCCTTGCCGATACCGAAATCGACGGTGCGCCTGGTATCACGTTAGAAGACGTTTTATTGGGAGCTTCCGTTGTTATCGATAGCGTGCAAATGCTGCTTGCCGATGCTGGATTAAATGTTGATTTGGGTTCTCTTGAAACCGCAATCGATACGCAAGCAATGATCGCTGGCAACGGCAGTACAGACCCCACCGGTGGTACACCGGACGACAGCGTGGATGCAACTGAATTGCAGCTTGCGAAAGACGCGGTATCGGATGTTCGTACCTTGGTAACTAGCTTTGACGTAACTAGCTTTAATACGTTTGCGGATGAGTTGAGCCTTGCCGGTGACGCAATCAGCGACGGTACTCTTCAATCTCTTGAGGCTTTATCTCTCGCGTCTCAAGCAATTGCACGTGCCGTTGAGTTTATCGAACTTCAACAATCCACTGATTCGCAATACGTTGATTTAATCACCGGTATTACGGTTGCTATCAGCGAAGATACCTACACGGTTGATGAAGACGTTGTTGTCTTGGTGGACGACTTCACCGAAGTGAGCGTACCCGTATCGCTTGAAGCTGTGGCGAGTAATATCACATTGACCGAAACCATTGGCCAAACCACTAACGACGGCGGCGCCATTGATTCAATGGATACCGTAGACCCATCTGTTAGCACATCCGACTCAATCACCACCGAAGTTGATGTGACCTTAGATGTAAGCGGCAGCGCTGGAGTCGCAGGTGTTGTTTCTGTCTCCATCACCGGCGGCACCGCAAATGTTGCGCTAACAATTACCGATACCGACGCTGGTTTGGTCTCGGAAGATTTAGGCGATGGCACAACATTGTCTGGTGCAGGCTTAGAGTCACAATATGAAGCCACCAACGTCGGTTTGTCTTTGGATGTGGAAATTGCGCAATTAACGCTTGATAATCCAGTCACCTTCGAAGGATCAATATCATTCGATAGCAACGAAATTACCGGTAGCGATAGCGAGTTCTTGGGTGCGATCGTCGATAGCTCCGACAGTACAGGACTTGCCTTTATTACCGAGTTCAGCGAAAGCCTTGCGGTAGGTCAGGTCTCACTGGCTTTATCTGGAGAGTTCGCAAACGCGTCTGGCGAAAGTTTAACGGCTTCTTTAACCGTTAATGGTGATGCAACGGGCCTATTATTTAGTTGTGTAGAAACTGAAAGCGTTGATCTAGCGACAGGCGTGTTAACTTTGTCTGAAGACTGCTTAGGTGAAACCGAAGACAGCTTTGTTGATGTTACCTTTGGCCTTGGTTTTGTGCTTGATCTCGACGGCGTGTTGAGCGATGTCTCCGTATTACTTGTTGGCGAACGTACAGGGTTAGATACCGCAACAACAACCGCGGCTATTTCATACGATGAAGTGCAATTGCAATTCGGGTTAGATCTAACAACGCTCACGACTACACCCAGTGAAATTACCATCGTTAACCAAGACGACGTCGAAATTACTTTGGCGGAAGATTTAGACGGCGTGATTTCGGGTTCGATCAGTCTCAACGGAACTGTGTACGGTTTAATTGAAGAAAACGATAATGGCTTGGTAACAATCAATTATATTGATGGCGTCTTCGAGTCACTGTAGAAATCTCTGATTAATTCATCACGATTTAATCAGAAGACAGCAATTGACAATGCAGTTTCGAATCTCCTCCCAACTTCAAGAACTTACCGTTCTTGAAGTTGGCGACAGATTCTTGTGTTGCTGGAAATTCTAAGTTAATCAGTGTTTTCTATTCATTGTTCAATTAATAAATTTACTACCCCTCTAAAAAGGACGTGCAAGCGTCCTTTTTTATCTCTGCTCATTTTTGTATTTAACTTATTAAATTCAAAACAGCTGCGAAGATTATTTTTTAATTTAAACGGCAGAATAAGGCACGTCGGCTAAAGTTAAAGAAAAGCCTCTGGGAACCTCTGATCGACTCATCGATGATTTATTCAGAAGACGGACATTTCAAGCTCTTACCGCTCTTGAAATTGACGGCATATCCATGCGTCGTCAGAAACGATGGGTTAATCGGCGTTTTCATTAATAATAATTAACGTAATTGTTGGTACATTTTCTATGAAGAAGAGTTGTTTCTCTTGCCAAATTTTAATGCTGGTGTTGTTGGCGGTTGTTCAGCCAGTAAATGCCAAAGATCATATCGTAAAAAAAGACAGTGGAATCTTTATTGAGGTCGAAAGTTTTTCTTATAGCGAACCCGCAGCCATTAAACAATTAATCGACAGTTTTGAAGGCCCAGAGCCAGATTCTGGTGAAGTGGCTTTTACCTTTAACAAAGCAGCGATTGGTGGCCATTTTGGCAGTTGGGAAGTAGCGGTTTTTACACGTTACGATTATTTGCTCGAATTTAATTCCGACACCGTAGAATTGGTGTATCGCGAAGAAAACGATTTACCCTTCCCTATCGATCGCACCTACCACATTAATCTTGAACCAAATCATATTCAAGCCAATGGTATTTCGTTGGCCAAAAGTTTTCAGGTTCATAAAAATGTAATCCTAACGCCAACCATAAATTATCTCGATGCTGATTCTGTTACGCGTGGTTATTTACGAGGAGAGGTGAGTGTTGATGAACAAGGTGATTACGAGGGTGAATTATTACTGAACTATATTTACGAAGAAGATATTTTGTTGGATCGCGAACAAGAAACCATTTCTGGAAAAGGTTATAGCATTGATTTTTCAGCCTATTGGAAAATTAATGATAAATTATATGCCGCACTCGACTTTGTAGATTTATATTCCGAAATTCAATGGAACGACGTAACCTTTACGCAAGCCAGAGCCAATACTAATAACGTTATTTTTGACGATGAAGGTCGTCTGCAAGCAGTTCCACTGTTGTCTGGAATTGAGAGTTTTCGCGACTTTACGCAAACCTTGCCTTTTCGCGGCAGGTACGAGATCACTTATAATTTTTATAAAAACCTCTCGCTTACTGGCGAAGTTAAACAGGTTGAAGAATATTTATACCCACGGCTTGCATTGGGGGCCGATTGGGGGCGCTGGGGTATTGTCGGTGGCTACCAATTTGAGACAGAGGCAATCGACTTGCGTTTAATAACACCTTATCTCGATTTGTTTCTGGCGGCCGATTCCAGTGATTACGAGGATGCGCGCAGTATCACCGTTGGTTTGAGCATTCGATTACCCATTTTTTAAGAAGCACTGATTAACCTAGAGGTTCCAGCAACACAAGGATGTGCCGGCAATTTCAAAAACAGCAAGTATTTGAAATCATGAAAAATTGAAAATCGTATTTTAAATTCTGACCTTTGAATAAATTGCGGAAGAATGCATCACATTTTTTGTCACAGCAATAACCTCTATTTTAAAAACCTGCTATTAAAGGAAACTCCGATTAACCCTCCTTAATGTGTGCAGCGAACGGTAACTGATCCGGCGATTTTTATTCGAGTTAAAGCGTCAATTACTGTTTGTGTATAATATTAACAAAACCTACCGCGCCGTCAGAAGCGTTAGGTTAAGCCGTGTTATGTATTGCAAACAAGACTGATCTTGACCTGATACAGCGCGGCCTTCTGGGCGTAGTCACATTTACGTTTTCTAACCGTAACGATTAGATACAAGACGTGCTTGTATCCTCCATTGATGCAGTTACACTAGCGCCTGCATTGCCTCGTTTTAAATGTTGGTCTTGTTTTAATTGATGGTATTAAAACCGTAAGTGTTCAGGGTTAAAAATATGTCTCGGTGGTTTGTGTTGTTGTGCGTAGCTTGCTTAAGTGGTTGCGAGACTGGTTATATCTGGTCTTTAGAATCGCTAGGTTTTCAACGTCAAGAAATTTACATTAACAGCCTCGGCAATTACCAAGATGAGTTAACCGCAGCCGAGCGAATTGTTGTGCAATGCAGTGATGCCTCGGCACAGGCCGATACATGCACAAAAGAGTTAAAATCCGCGGCCAAAGCTTTACAAAAACAGACCGATTCCTTTAAGCGTGCCGGAAAATTATGGTTTCGATCGGAGTCGAAGTCTCAAGAGTTTGATGAAACCGGTAGCCTTAAGCAACAAATGGCTGACATTAATAACGCTGCCGACTCAGTTATTGAAAAAGCCGTGGCAATTCGCAAACAACTCAAACGCGATAAATCAGAACAAAACACAGTCACCGATGCATTAAATGAAGAGTTCGGTTTATTGCACACTCAAATGATCGAATTAAATCAAAAAGTTGATGATTTAACGTTTTGGATTGAAGCCGGATCATTGCTTCAGCCAGAATAATTCCCTTTCCGTAAAAGCAAATTGCGTTACTTGTAGAATGTGTCTACAAGAACGGCGCCGCTTGCCTGCTAATAATGGGCGATAGATGTTAATAGGAAATCTATAAGAACATCTATTCTTTGAGTGCTTTTCGTCCGTTTAAGTACCTAATTATCTTTCAAATTATCGTCATTCCTGAATTTGGAGAAGCAACACATGAGTAAAAAAGTAGCGGTAGTATTGTCCGGTTGCGGAGTCTTTGACGGCGCCGAGATATACGAGTCGGTATTTACATTGCTGCGTTTAAACGAAGCTGGCGCACGTATCGAGGCTTTCGCGCCGGATATCAAGCAATTGCACGTTGTAAATCATCTCAGTGGCGAAGTTGCCAAAGGTGAAACCCGAAATGTTTTGGTTGAGGCAGCACGAATCATGCGTGGTGATATTCAGCCTTTATCTGAGGCCAAGGCCGAAGATTTTGATGCGCTAATCGTTCCCGGTGGTTTTGGCGCGGCAAAAAATCTGTGTGATTTTGCGGTAAACGGTGTTGGTTTACAGGTCAATGAAGAGTTTTTAGCCTTCGCCAAGCGTTTTCATGAAGCTGGTAAACCCATTGGTTTGATATGCATCTCCCCGGTAATGGCCGCCGCAATTTGTGGCGCGGGCGTAAAATGTACCATTGGCCGTGATCTAGACACCGCCAAGGCAATCGCTGAATTGGGCGGCGATCACCAAGACTGTGGCGCGCGCGAGTTTACTTACGATGAAAACAACAAGCTCGCGACCACACCGGCTTATATGCTGGCCGAAAACATGATTGAAGCCAAAGAAGGTATCGATAAACTGGTCGATAAAATATTAGAGGTCGCCTAAGCACTACTGTCGGAGTTCGTGCAGGTATCCATTGGAGGCAACCGCGTAAAAAACGCCCTTTTGCTTAGCGAAGCTAACCGCTAACACCGATGCAGAGGTGGGTCGCCACGCATCGCGTTTTGGCAGTTTCCAGGTTTCTAGCAACTTGCCGGTTTCGGCCGACCATAACTGCACGATCTGGTCGGGACGACCGGTAAGCAGGAGTCGATCATCGTCACTGAAGGCGGCCGTGGTGAAGCGGCTGCCGCGTGCTAAACGCTGGGCACTCAAAGGTAAGGTCGTTAAGGTCTTGCCGTTGGTGGTGTTCCAAATCTCGGCCTTATCGTATTGAGCAACCACAAAAGCCGTTCTACCGCTGGGACTCAAGGCAACATCCACCACGTCGTCTTCGTAGCGCTTCTCCAGGACTTTTTTTCCCGTCGACAAATCCCATAATATTGCAAAGTCATCCTCTGAGCCGGTCAATACCAATTGGCCGTCATCGCTAATATCGATAGTCAATACTGTATCTTGATGGCGCAGAGTACGCACTAAAGAGCTTTTTTTGGCCGCATAGACAACAGCGGTATTATTGTTGAGAGCCGCCGCGACTAAATCAGCCTGATTTGAGGCCGCCAAATCCATCGGTTCCGCAGGAAGTTGTAAATAAGCACTTGCTTTCCCTGAGGTGGTTGACCAGAGCACAAAGTTTGACTCTTCTGCGGTTACTGCCCAGGCTCCTTCCGGGGAAAACGCCGTAGCAACAATTTCTGAATAGTTGCCCTGAGTGTGGTTCCAATTAAAAATTCGCTCACCTTTACTCTCCCACAGGCTGGCACCGTGATAGATCGAACCAACTACCGCATGAGAACCGTCACGACTCAAAGAGGCGCTATAAAGGCCCTGCTTGGCAACCTCAACCGAGCGTTTAGGCGACGCTTCAAAACAGCCGCTTAAGCAAAAGCTGAGCGACACGAGCCAAACTATGTGTGCAGAAACTCGAACAGACATCCGAACCACTCTCATAACAATAATCAGAGTTATCGGCAAAAGCACAAAATTATTCAGAGTGTCCAGTAAAAATATATCATTTAGAAAATGGGCAACAATTCAAGCGATAAGCTCGGGCGAGAAAAGAAAAACAATAAGTCGGGTAGGCAGGCAATAAGGGAGAAAATTCGAGCGCCACAATAACGCTCGATGAAATATCAAGAAGACTTTTCGGTTGATAAGGCTTCGTGCTTATGGGCATTGTGCAAGACATCAATCATTTGATCTTCCGCCTCAAAGCGATGGGCAAGCGTTTCGCCCATAATCGATAAATCTCCAACTAGAGTGCTTAAATCATCGATTTCGGCGTATTTATCGTTAAAATCGAGCAGGCTTTCGGTGGTTTTATCGATGGTTTGATAATAATCGGCGGCCTTTTTTAGACCTTCTGTATCCTCAAAGTGACGGCCTTCTTCGATTAAGTTCTCGTAAACTTCAAAATGACCGGCCGAAACGTAATCTACCAACAGCTGACACAGCTTTAATATCTTAGGGCCGTACTCAGGATCGCTGTCTTGGAAAGATTTAACACCACTTAAGCTGCAAAACAGAACCAAAAGCTCCTGACGCTCTGCCAGCCAACGATCAATAATTTCATTTACTCCGCCCCAGCGTTCTTGTGCGGTGCGACAGCCTTCCAACATGGTAATTCCTTAGTGTTTTTGTATTGTATAAAATGAATTCAAGATGCATGAATTTCATAACCACTGTATGAAGAAGATAGAATAACTCACGCCTGTGGGCAAGTAGAATCGAAACACACGGTGAACTGAGTGATAAATCGTTACTTATGGAAAAACATTAAGACGATAAAAGAAAACCCTATATTGCCTTGACGTTTTAAAGACGCAAAAAAGGCATAATCAAATTCGATAGCGATAATTTTTTGGAAATTGTCAAAAATGCTGTAAATCGTAAAGTTGGCATATGTCAACAGAAAAATCGGTGGCAAGCTAATCGACGCCATCACAAGTGATTCTACCTAACTACAACTAGATCGCACAATAAAAGTAGAATTTAATAACGAAACAGTATGCATATAACCTCAGTTATTGTTGACGCTTGTTTAAAATGTTAGATAGTATTTATTCACTTACTCAGATGTACTCATGAACGCACAACGTTAATAAAATCTCCTCAAAAAATAGACCGAACAAAACGCATTTATCAAATGTAAATTATTTCAGTAATTTGGTAATGGTTTTTTTACGCAAAAGATGGCATCCGTAAAAGTATAATTTGTAAAAGATGCAGTCGTTAAAAATACAGTTTGTAAAAAGATGCCGTCTGTAAAATGTTATGTTTATAGGAAACTCTGATTAACCTAGAGTTTCTCGCGACACAAGGATGTGTCGCCAATTTCAAGAACGGTAAGTGATTGAAATTGTGAAGAAATTGGAAATCGCATTTTCAATTTCTGCCCTCTGACTAAATCATGGGTGAGTTAATCAGAGGTTCCTATAAAAGGTTCCGTCCATAAACTGATATAGGGATAATACAAACAATACAAAGGAGTGTGTTCTAGTGCTTAATCATTTTTCGTTAGTAAATCAAACGAAAATAACACATCTTTATTCTAGTTCCCTGGTTATGGTGCCAATAGCTATAACCTGCTCTCTGGCAATAATTATTTTATTTCTAAATGGATTTGTCGAGGTTATCGACCAAGATGAAACCATGTATGCACTTGTTGCAAAATCTTTATTAAATGGAAGTCTGCCCTATCAAGACGTCTTTGATCACAAACCGCTAGGCATTTATTATCTATACGCAGCTTTTTTTCTGGCTTTTGGTGTTAACTTTTTTGCAATTCGCATAGGAACTTTGTGTGCTATTTTAATTATCTGTAGCTGTCTTTATTATGGCTTAAAAAAATTACGATTTTCCAACTCTGCCATTTTCACTGCAATTACAGTATGTTTGGCTTTTCCCCTGGGTTTGGCTGGCGCAGCCGGCAATACAGAAATATTCCAAACGGCAATAATTGCCGTTATTTTCCGAATTTATACACTATATCCCAATGATAAACCGGTTATTCATAACGGATTATTGGTGTGCAATGGTTTATTAGTGGCATTAGGGTTTTCAATTAACTATTTATTTTCTTTTTTGGGATTATTCGCGTATTTAGCGTTTATCACAATCTTATTAATAAACAAACGTTCGTTTATATCAGTCATCAAAATCAGTGCTTGGGTTTTATTAGGCTTTGTGGTTGGTAATCTGTTGATCTACTACGCATTTATAGCGGATTGGATTTCTGGTGGTAACTTAATTCAGGAATATTTCCAAGATCAAAAAACCTTTTTAAGCGGCTATCAATATCCTATTAATAAGAAATACGTTATAGAAAAAGGCTTTTACTGGGTAATTCCGTTTGTCCCTGTAGTATTAGCAGCGTTATCTTCCGGTTGGCATTATAGAGACAAAAAATTTCAAGCCGTTATTTTCTCAGTAATAACAGGCGTTGCTGGCGTAATTGCCGCGGTGATTTCGCGAAGTTTTTTTAATCATTACTGGGTACTTGTTTTAGTGCCGCTGGCGATTTTGGCGGCCGTCGCCTTTGAAAGCAGTAATGATACTAAACTCAAAAATGTGTTGGTTTTTAGCTTATGTATCTCGCTGTTCGGTTACATGGTAAGCGGATCTGAACGCGTTATTAACCATCATTTAAACCGAGTAGAAGCAAAAGAATCGCATCAAGCGTTTGAGTTTATGGCAAAAAATATCGGAAAAAATGATTTGGTTGCCTCTATATTAACAACGCCCGCGTATCTATTTATTAACAATATGCATTACACTCAAAAATACGTCTTTCCCAACCATATTCCCAAGTTAGAAGAATCGGGGGTGCTCGTCGCAGACGAATACTATGTGACATTGTTAGCGAGCAATCCCGACTTTATAATCGCCGATAAAGGATTGTGTATAGAAACTCTGGTAGAAAACCTAGACAGCACCTGTACACTGATTGATGAGCAGTATGAGTTTTTAGCTGATTTTGACGGCTGGTGGCCGGTAGAAATTTATAAGCGGTTGTAAACGGTTATAGGCAAAGCGACAGCGCAAGAACCAAAAAAGCAGAGATGTATCATGCAAATTATTAAATACGGATTGGTTGGCGCTTTTGGCACAGCTTTACATTATTTGGTACTTATTATTTTTGTTGAGCTAATGCGTGCTCCAATCGAAATAGGTACCTCCGTTGGCTTTATTCTCGGCGCCATTTTTAACCACCATTTTAATCACAAAGTAACGTTTAAAAGTGAGATAAATTACCGAGAAACTTTGTGGAAGTCGTTTCTTGTAGCCTGTTTGATGTTTCTTGCAAATTTACTGTTAATGGCGATATTTACACGCGTTTTAGCGATTAATTACATTGTAGCGCAAGTAGTAGCTACGGGAATCGTATTCGTACTAGGTTACTTACTTAATAAAAGTATAGTCTTCATATCAAAAAAGGATTGAGAATATGTATGTCACTATTGTAGTTCCCGCCTATAACGAGAGCGAAGTACTGGAGACATTTTATAAAACGCTTAATCCTATTATTAGTAACCTCAAAGTTGGCGCGGAAATACTGTTTGTAAACGACGGCAGTAAAGACAATACGCTGGATATAATTAAAGTCTTAGCCAAAAAAGATTCGAGAATTTCTTACATCAATTTAAGTCGCAACTTTGGTAAAGAAGCCGCGATGTCAGCGGGATTAGATAAAGCCGACGGTGACGCAGTTATTTTTATTGACGCCGATCTTCAAGACCCACCTGAATTAATTCCCGTAATGATCGAAAAATGGTTAGAGGGTTATGATGGTGTATTTGCGCGTAGAACTAAGCGTGATACCGATACCTATGTAAAGCGCAAAACAGCGCAATGGTTTTATCGCTGCATGGGAAAATTAAGCCGAGTAGAAATTCCCGAAAATACCGGCGATTTTCGACTAATTTCTCGTCGTTCTGTATTGGCGTTACGAAAACTACCCGAGACCAACCGCTTTATGAAAGGGCTGTTTGCGTGGGTAGGTTACCCACAAGCGGAAGTTACCTATGAGCGACCCGAACGCGCTGCCGGAGATACCAAGTTCAATTATTGGAAACTCTGGAATTTCGCCCTCGACGGAATTACAGCATTTTCAACGCTACCGCTACGCATGGCCAGTTACATTGGTGGATTACTGGCATTGGGTGCGTTTATTTACGGCATGGTTATTATTTTAAAAACGCTACTTTGGGGCGATCCTGTTGCAGGATACCCGTCATTAATGGTGGTAATGCTGTTTTTGGGTGGCTTGCAATTAATGTTTATGGGTGTGTTTGGTGAATATCTAGGGCGAATGTTTGAAGAAGTTAAACGCAGGCCATTATATTTAATAGAAACCCATCATAAATCTAACATCTCTGTGAATCGCGATATCGTTTCGGTGATACCTAAATCTGGGTCAATAAATACAATAGAAATACAAACCGAACCTGCCTAATTATTTTTGCAGCATTTTCGCGACTTTTTTGCAATTTACCACCAATATTGCAAAACCTAATCATGCAGTTGATAGTATTCACAATGTCGGTGGATTTTTAACTGCTTGAATCTAAGATTAGTCGATAACTTCTTCCCATCCGGTTGGTGTTGGTTTATAGATTAGTTTCGACAACGAATGAGTATCGTCAAATTTCATTTGTGACAGGATTTCTCGAAGCGCCTTTAGGCCATCTGCGTTGTTGCGTGCGTAAAGGACAAAATCGCGGTGCGGAAATGTCGCCGCAATAGAGCCGCCTATTTCTTTTTCTAGATGCTGCCATAGATTAGGGAATAAAATAGAACACGCTGCCATATTGTCTGGCGCGGTTAATTCGTAAATGATTTCGTTCGTTCCTATCTGAGCACCACGTATGGCTTCTATGCTATTTGCTAAAGCCGATTCTCTTAATTGTGATCGCTGAATATTGTATTCCTTGAGGCTTAAAGGTGTAGCCATAACATAACTTGGGCCGATATCAATGGCGTAAGTTAACAACAAGTCACCAGCGATTCGCTCCGTAATCGGTAGAGATGACTCCGTCATACCCTCAAGGCTGTTTAAATAGGTTAGAAAATTATCGTTTTTTATACGCGGCACAATCAAAGGTGCTTGTTGATTGGGCTGCTGATTATCAGATGAAGAGGTCATTTTTACCTGTCCTTAGGTTACGAGTTAAAATCGATAAGTACTGAAATAAAAAATTACGCATCGATAAAAATTAAAAAGTATTAAATCTTTTAGTTCAATAAAATTATTTGCTCATACGGCTTAATTTCTGACTAAGAGCACTCAGACGATTTTGCATAGCAGCATCAATCTCTTCTGGTTTAATGCGTTTTATGACGCTCTTTAGCACTTCAATTTCTTCATTGGTAATTACACCATCTGCTTCGGCTAATGTAACCAATTTGTCCAATTCACTGGCGTCCAGTTTACCGTCGTTTGAAAAGCACTCAATCGCTAGTAAAGACATCTCTATGTGAGCCATGCATTAATCCCTATAATTAGATTGAGCATAAAATAATACCAACTTGAGCTTATAAGAGAAACTCAAAATAATTAATATTTTTCTAATTATTTAATTTATCCACAATTTGTGCATCGGTAGTTGTGTAACTGCGGTAAATGGTGTGAGAACTACCAATGGTCGATTTATCAGAAAAGCCGAATGCTTTGTTACCTTTTCCAGAGATACTTAATGCAGTACCTACAAGGTAAAACTGGTTGTACGGATTTACGATATCTTCTTCTGATAAATCCGTTAGCATTAATAAAGCTCCTCCACTAGCACCAGAAAATACTACGGTATTCATAGAAAAGTAGTCGCCGTAAGTTCCTAATCCGTCAGTGAAATCTTTGTTGCTAATTCCATCGTCGTAGGTCAATACTGCCCCATCTTGCCCTTTATAATCGTCACTACTGTAACCGGCTGAGATTATAACGGATCGTTTGTTGTAGAAAATCATATCGGAAGGCGACATGGTAACTTCGTTTTCAATTAAAATGGGTTTTATTTCAGAAAAAGGAATTTTTTCATCAAAAGACAATATCTCGGCGTCTTGTTTTAAATTATATGCCTCAAGTTTTAAAAGTTTCTCAACTCTTTTTCCAGACTTTGTTGTGGTAAGCCATTTAATACTCTTAATATCAAAAAGAGCTCCCGTTTTAGTTCCACCAAAGCAATGGCCAGCACTATTAATTACACGACTTGACTGACCCGGAGTGGTTGCAATCAAACTCCCCGAGAAAGTGTTTTCAGTTTTTTCGTCCGCGTGGGATACAATAATTCTTCCGACGGCATCCAGAACTTCTGGCGACGATTGGGTTTTTACTTTTCTGCGGTCAATTTTTTTGAGTTCGGTTAAATCCGTGTAAATTGTAAAACCTTCTTTCTCGTAACTCGGAATATCTGTACTAACCTGATTTAGTTTCGAATAGGGATAGTTTTGGCGTGGAATATTTGTACTAATTTTTGAAGAATTACTCTCGGTTGCTAATGTAGTAAATGAAGAAAATAATAATAAAATCAATAACTTGTTAGGTAATACTTTCATTTAAATGTCACACACCCAGATATCCCGAAAGCTACAAGGTTTAACGGTTACTTGCTTTTCAACATTCGATTATAGACCGCCGAAGTTTGCCTCACTTTCGGAAAAAGAGATAGTTATGAGAGTTAAATAATGGATATGAGTCAGGTTGGAATGTTCGTTATATAGGGCGCGTAACCCGAGTGAGCTGACGAGAACTTACCGTAGTAAATACTGGAAAACGAACTCTTTAAAGATGTTAGGTTTCTACGGTGTTGGAGCAATAAAAGATAATCTGATTTAAACTGGTAGAGTGTATTCAACAAAATATACACATGCCAGAATAAACTATAGAAACCTCTGATTAACTCATCCATGATTTAATCAGAGGACAGAAATTGAAAATGCGATTTCCAATTTCTTCACTATTTCAATCACTTACCGTTCTTGAAATTGGTGACACATCCTTGTGTCGTGAGAAACTCTAGGTTAATCAGAGTTTCCTATAAATACATCCTAGATAGCATCTGTATTTTTAGCATAATTGTAGTGGTAAATAGCGCCAACTGAAATCCTGGTTAACAGTAAAAAACAGTATTCAATACTTATATGGAAACCAAAAATCGAAGCAATGAAAGATGCTCCTAAAATAGAAGCACTCAAGTAGTTGTTCACCTTGAGTCTGACCAAAACATAATACATAGGTGAACCGACAATTAATGCCAACAAGAAAACCGCAATAACTGACACTGAATAAGTTAATAACGAAAATATTATAAATGTGAAAATTTGTAATATTTCGGTTGCTTCGGTCATAGCAGATACGGCAGATATGAATAAGATTGGTACGCAGCCGAATATTGAGGCGTACATAGATGACGAAGCGGCGTTGAAAACTGGATTCATAGATGTAATAAATTTGATCGAAGATGCTATATCCATTGATAGAAAATCGGCAAATATAACATGGATACGATAATGTGGGGCTGCATTATTTTAGTAAATGGAAACCGAAATTAAAATTAAGTAGAAGTTGAATTGTTTATTCTTAAAATACTTATTTTAACCAAAGAGATGAGCGAAATTGTAAAAAAAACCATGATGCTAACTAGGGCCATAATACCGCCAGCTGCGAGTGTTCCCGTAGCGGTGTGAACGTAGAGAATCACACTGCATGGAATAACGGAGAGTAGACATATTGATTCACTCTTTATTATTCCCTTTTGGTTGCGAATTGATATTGCCGCAGCAAGTGGGATGATAAATGTAAGCACCGACAACCATTGAGAAGTTGATCCAAAGTCGGAAATAATGTATCGCTCAATAAGATCGGGCTGTGCCTGATTTCCTTCCTCAATTGGTCCGCTACATGTAGATAAAGGAAGAGTTAAAGAAAAAACCAATAACAACCCAAAAAATATTCTCAAAATATACATTTATTGTCTCGATTACCTTTTGTGTAACTTAATAATCTGGTTGTACCAGAAATATTGATCTATTCCAATCAATAATGTTGCCTTGTATACTGTTTCTAATATAACTCAAAGTGTACAAAATTAAACTTGTTTAGCTTGAGATTTTATGAGGTAATTAGATGCTTGCTGCTCTATAAATATAAATTACGTAAACTAAAATACAGGCTGCGAAAATAATTGCGGGCATAACTCCTGCCCAATAAATAATATACTGGCGAATTAAAAGCTTGTTTTTATATTTTGGTTTAACAAGTCCAGACCAACCTAAAATTAACGTTGTTACACCAGCAACTAATGTTGCGAGTGGAAAGAGCTCGTATGATATTAATAGATGACCTACCAATTGCTCTTCACCAGACGAATTAAATCTATTTAGGGTGAAGAAAAGCCAGAAAAAATACACGGTTAAACAGGTGTAAATAGTAATAATTCCAATTTCGTCTTTATGTATTTTCATGGTCCTTCATGACCGTTTTTTATGATTACATTTGCTGGTTGTGTGTTAAAGATTTTTTCCTGGAATCAGCCGATATTCTGTGAAAATCTAGCAGTCTTTTTTCAGATCCAAACAACGCTCCAAATCCGTGCCTGTTAAATCTTGGTATATAGATGCTCTACGATAGTAATCGTGAGCTTACTCATAATCTTTATTCTCGTAAAATTTATTTGCTTCGAGAACTAATTCATTGTGGCAAGTAAATTTGAATTTCTTCGATGCTTGGCTTAGAACAAGCTCGTTTATTACCGTAAATAAAAAGAACTATTAAAAAGTTCAGTCCTTTGAAAATCACTGCCGTTATATACAATATTTAATTTAGTCGTAAATTTCGGGCCAATTGATATCAGAGTTCTCGATCTCGTCAATATACTCCTTCATAGATTGAGCCCATAAATCAGTGAAAACTATAAGCTTCCAATTTTTTCTTCCTTTTTTACCACTTAGAGTATAGTTTCCACTCCAATATGTAATTTCTTCGTTATCTGATTCAACCCATTCTAGATCTACTCTTGTTGCATGTATAACTTTATTACATGATTCTCGGATCGTTAGATCAAAGCTATTATTTTCCATTTGGCCGATGGATCTGTTGTTAGAAACAATATTTTCTGCAGAATTCAAAAAACACTTATTTCCATGGGAATTCAACAAATCCTCAAACATTCTTAGGGATATTGATACTTCGATAATATATCGACTCAGAATCTCTTCTAGTGTTCGGGAATATTCAAGCCAGGATTCTGATTTACATACAAATTCAGACTTCTTACTCCCAACGCTTGTGCAATAACTATTGCTTGCGAGCGCTAGTTGTCGAATTAGAAATAGTTTTTCTCTCATAGCTTGGGTATTAAATATATGAGGCATTGTTACTTCCTATTTTGAATTTCTTCAAGGGGCTGAAGTTTGCAACATATCCGGTACTACTGTAGATGTGTTAGTAGGGTTTTTTTCGAACGCTATCTCTAAACCTCTGTTACGTCAATCTTCCGCTTTATGTGGCGTTAATTTCATCTTTTAAAGTTAATTTGGCGAAAAAATTAGATTTCCGTTGCAGCTTTTGGGTTAGATGGCTGTGACTGATTTTTATTAAGTTAACAGGTTGAGAAGTATTGAAGTTAATGTTTAGAGTTGGTTGTTTCGAGCTGTAATTTGGTTTTAGGTTTTATTAACTCGGGCTAATGGTAATTTTCTAGGCTTATTAAATTTCTATCTAATTGATTTTTAATTTTTAAAGTTACCGTTTATTTGCCATTTTTTTTAAAAACTGATGGTGTTTTTCTACTGTTAAAAGACTAAATATAAATAATATTTTTATTGAGGAAAGGAGTTTTGTCTTTTGGTCGATGTTTAATTAATGGTATTTTTTACACGTATTTTCTCTACTTTTGTAATTTTTACACTGGATCGGTATTTGCTGTGTTATTGGCTATCTATCTAATATTGATAGTCTTAATAAATACAAACTGCACAGAATTGAATACAGAGTAAAAATAAAGAGAGGGTATTGTGGAATACGTTGGAGCTATTTATTTGCTCGTCGGTGTTTTGTTTGCGATTGCGGCTTGGTTTACGCCAGTTTTTGTTTTGAAAGCTTTGCTGTTGTGGTGTGCACTGTCGGTTTTTGTGGTCGGTGTTGCTTATGTGCTTAACAAGCCTGCAATCTTTAGAAAACGCCTTGATGGTCGTATTACTTGGTGGACGCGCTGGTTGTTTATTCCTTTCTTATTGTTTGCCAAATTTTACAATGAATTTGTAAGAAGTCGCGACAAGGTGCCACGAGTGCAAAAAATTTCCCCTAGTCTTTATTTGGCGGGTCGTTTAACGCGCTCTACCCTACCTGTTATCGAGTCTGAAAATATCACCGCTGTATTGGATGTAACCGCCGAGTTTGATGCCTTAAATTGGGAGAGTGAGAAGCTCGGTATTCAATATTTGAATGTTCCGGTGCTTGATCATTCTATTCCTACGGTTGATCAGTTGAATAAGGCGATTCGCTGGATTGATCATCAAATCAGTAGCGGTGGTAAGGTGGTAGTCCATTGTGCGCTTGGTCGTGGCCGTTCGGTCTTGGTGATGATGGCGTATTTGATTGTTAAGCATAAAAAAGACGATATCAGAGCCATGCTTAGCGAAGTAAAAGAGATTCGTAATACCGCAAATTTGAATCGTAAACAGTACAAACACCTTCATAAACTCTACACGTCGGGTAAGTTAGAACTGCTTCAAGACGCGTGGATTATTGCAAATCCTAATTCGGGTTCGGGTAATTGGGGCGAAATTAAACCGCAGATAATTGATGCTTTAAAAGAGTATTACAACTTAACTGTGCGTGAAATGAACAAACAACAAAGTCCAAAACAATTGGTTGAACAAGCCAAAGCTAACGGAGCTAAAATGATTATCGCCTGTGGCGGCGATGGTACCGTAGCGGCGGTTGCCGAGCATATGGCTAATTCCAATATTCGGCTGGGCATTATTCCCAACGGTACCGCTAATTCGGTTGCCAAGGTATTGTTTGGTTTAACCGAAACCACCACAGAAGCTGCGTGTAATATTTTGATTGAAGGTAATGTTCGCACCATTGATACCGCAACGTGCAATGACAAAATGATGATGCTGGTTGCGGGTGTTGGTTTTGAAGAAACCATGGTACGCGAAGCCGTGCCCGATAAAGAATCCCTTGGCCAAATGGCTTATGTAAAAAGCTTATGGTCGGCCATTAGCGAAAATAAAAACCTCAGCATTAAAATGACGTTAGATGGTGATTGCGTTATTGAGGCCAAAACACCGAGTTTAACGATTGCTAATATTGCGCCCATTACCTCTGTACTTGCGCAAGGTAACGGTGAGCCAGAATATCGTGACGGTTTATTGGATATCACGTGGTTAGATACCTTCGATGCGAGCCACGCTAAATATATGAGTATGTTCGATTTAACCATGGCTGGGTTTTCACCTGAAGCAGCTAAATCGAACGAGAATATTCATCATTATCAGGCCAAAACCATTGAGTTGACGGTTGACGGAGCGAAGAACTACGTTCTTGATGGCGAGATTTTCGAAGATTTACCTTTAATAATTAAAGTACAACCTTCGTCGCTGCATGTGCTTGCGCCAGAATTTGCTGAAGTTCAACAGCGTCAAGCAGTTAAAATTGATGATGGTGAAAACTCTAATTCAGAAGAAAAATCTGCGGCCTAAGAGGAAATCAAAAAAATCTTTTTGAAAGTGTTTTGACCTTTTTTGAAATCGTTTTTGATATTGTTTTTGACAGTAACGTTATTTTTAAACAAAAACCGCCGAAAATTATCGGCGGTTTTTTTATGTGAACCTCTGATTAACTCATCCCTGATTTAAGCAGATATTTAATGGTTGGCGATTATCCGCTTTGTGTTGCCAACCATTTATCCATCAATTCTTCTAAAATCGATAAAGGAACGGCGCCATTTTCTAACAACGCATCGTGGAAGGCGCGAACGTCAAATTGAGCACCCAATTTTTGTTCAGCTTTTTCACGCAATTCACGAATTTTTAATTCCCCCATTTTGTAGGCCAATGCTTGGCCGGGCCAGGTAATGTAGCGATCTACCTCTGCGGTGATGTTGTGCAAGCTTAATGCGGAATTTTCGGCCATAAAATCAATGGCTTGTTGGCGAGTCCAGCCTTTGGCGTGAATGCCCGTATCAACCACCAAGCGCAGTGCGCGCCACATTTCGTAACTTAGGCGGCCAAAATTGGTGTAAGGGTTATCGTAAAAACCCACCTCTAAACCTAAGCGCTCTGCGTATAAACCCCAACCTTCAATAAATACGGTGTTGTTAATGTCACGGCGAAAATTAGGCACATCGTTTTCGTACGCAAGGGCAATTTGTAGATGGTGGCCCGGTACCGCTTCGTGCAGGGTGAGTGCTTCGAGGGTGTATAAAGGACGAGCTTCAAGCAGCGAGGTGTTTATGTAATAAAAACCGGCTCGTGAGCCATCGGCGGCGCCGGGTGAGTAGTAAGCCGTTGTGGTTTTTTCGGCGATATCGGCCGGTACTTCTTTAATGCCGTAGGGGTTTCTGGGTAATTTGCCAAACAGTTTTGGCAGTTCGCCATCCATTTTTTTAGCGATGGTGCTTACGTGTGCGACTAATTCTTCTGGTGTTTTTGCGTAAAACTGCTTATCGGTGCGCAGGTATTGAATAAATTCTTGTAGGCCACCGTCGAACTCGGCCTGTTTAATGGCAGCAATCATTTCGTCGCGAATACGTTTTACTTCGCTTAAACCAATGTTATGAACTTCGTCGGCGGTTAATTCTGTGGTGGTGTATTTGCCTACTAAAAATTGGTACAGCTCATCGCCTTTTGGCCAATTGGATGCGCCGGGAATTTTGGCGCAATTAGGTTGGTATTCTTTTGCGTAGAATTCACCGAATAACGCAATTTGTGGAATTACCGATTCTTTAATGGCAGCTTTTGCTTGGGCTTGTAATGTTGTCTTGCGTTCTTCAGAAAATTTATTCGGTAGCTTTAAAAAAGGTTCGTAGAATTTACTGTCTTCTGGATTTTTTACCACATGGGTAGCAATGGAGTTTTCGTAACCGGCCATGGACTCACAGCTTTGTACCAACCCGAGCGATACCGCTTCGCGCGCGACTTCCAGTTCGTGGGCCATAAATTCTGGCACCGCTTGCAAGCGCTTTATGTAGTTTTGGTGATCTTTGTCGGTAAACAGTGGCGCCTGGCCTAAAAAATACACCAATTCTAAATGCGGGCCGGAGCGATTGGTGATGTTAAATAAATCGGTTTTATGAATGTGTTCACCAACATTTACATTTAATTCGTGAGTGAGCAATTCGTAATTTAATTGGTTTTTAGGCGTTAGCGAATTGAGATTTAGCTTCGCTAACTTGGTTAATAACTTACTTTGAAAATCACTGTGTGCGGCTAAACCTTCCAGCGAGTTATCGGGCAGCTTGTCGTTGTATCGCAAGTCTCCGTAGTCAGATGCTTGAAACGGATGTGTTTGTAAGAAGTATTGCCAGTGCTCGTCGAGCAGCTTTTCGAATTTTTTGTTTTCATCGGCGTGGGACGAGGCACTAAATGCGATGCAGCTGGCGAAAGCCACAACTTTGAAGGAACGAATTTTTTGGGTCAGCAGTTTCATGGTCGCCCTTTTAGGCTAAAGGTTAAATTCAACGTACGATTTAAGAAATCTGTTGTAAAAGACGAACCAAAAACCGCCTTCCCGAAATAACCGGTGTTGGTAGCACGGTCGCGGTACTTGAATTGTTTTTGAGAATCCTTAAAAAGGATGATCGCGCCAAATCACCGAGCTTAGCGCTAGCGCTGCTGCTTCGAGAGATTTGTTTTCAAGGCATTGTTTTGAAGGCGTTGTTTTGAAGGCGTTGTTTTAAAGACGTCGTTTAGAAGGTATGGTTTAGAAGATATTGTTCCAGCGGAGCCTTGATAACACATCCTTGTGTTTTTTAAATAATAGAAGCTGTTTCCTCAAAACTTCTGATCTACTGTTATTGCGGCGTGTTCACTGGTTTGTGGAAACTGTTGGTAAAAACTGCGGTGCTTTAAATGCTTGATGACCTTGCTCAAAGGCGTAGGCGTAGTTGATTAGCTCGGCATCGCTCCATTTTGCGCCAAAAAACAATAGGCCGACGGGTAAACCGTGATCAAATCCGGCGGGAACGGTAATGGCCGGATAGCCCGAAACGGCCGCCGGTGACGATGAACCATAAATTTTGCCGTCACCCAATACCGGGTCAATGGGCGGTGCGGGTGTGTAGGCCGGGGCAATGAGCGCGTCGAGTTTATGCATTTTCAGGGCGGCATCAATACCTTCTGGGCCGCTTAGGCGCTTCGCAATTTGCAGCGCTTTTAAATATTCTTCGTTCGATAAAGCGCCTTTGTTATTCGCCAATATCAGCGTGTTTTGGCCAAAAAACGGTAATTCTTGATCGGCGTGTTGTTGATTAAAAGCAATAATATCGTCGAGATTTTTAATGTTTATGTCGCCGCGTTTGGCGAGGTATTGATTGATATCGTGCTTAAAGTCGTACAGTAAAACCGTAAATTCCGCCGCTGAATATTCGCCGTAATTAGGCAAATCCACTTCTACTAATTCTGCGCCCAAGGCTTCGAGTGTTGTAACCGCTTTGGCAAAAACCGCGTCGGTGCCATCGTGGCGGCCGGTAAAGTGGCTGACGATGCCCAAGCGTTTGCCTTGAAGACTCGTCTGACTAAGGCCCGCAGCAAAGTCGCGTTTGTGTTTGTTGGCCTGCGCCGTGTAGGGGTCGCTTCGGTCTGTTCCGGCAATAATCGACAGCAACATGGCGGCGTCGGTTACGGTTTTTGCCATGGGGCCGGCGGTGTCTTGGCTGTGTGACAGCGGAATAATACCGCTGCGGCTGACCAATCCCAGCGTTGGTTTGATACCCACAATGCCATTCATAGACGACGGGCACAAAATCGAGCCATCGGTTTCGGTACCTACCGCCAGCGGTGCGAATCCGGCGGCGACAGCGACGGCGCTGCCAGAACTAGAACCACAGGGGCTGCGATCGGTGACGAAGGCGTTTTTGGTTTGCCCACCGCGACCACTGCAGCCGCTGATCGACGGTGACGAACGGAAATTGGCCCATTCGCTTAAATTGGTTTTTCCAAAAATCAGCGCACCCGATTCACGCAGTTGTTTCACAATAAAGGCGTCATTTTTGGCGGGACTATTCATTAATGCCAGCGAGCCAGCGGTGGTTAACATCTTGTCACCGGTATCGATATTGTCTTTTAACAGTACCGGTAAACCGTGCAGTGGAGATTGTGGCAACTTACCATCGAGTTCTTTGGCGATAGCAACATAATCGGGATTCAACTCGACAACGGCATTCAGTGTTGGGCCGTTATCGTCAATTTGTGCGATGCGTTTGGCGTAGATGTTTGCCAGTGTTTCGATACTGAGTTTTTTCTTGGCGATCTGGCGATTTAAAACATCACCGTTGAGGTATACCGTATCTTCGAAGGTATCTGGTGAGGGTTTGGATTTTTGCAGCGACTGCCCAAAAGACAGGGTTGAGTTGAAGAGTAAGGCGCCTAAACCTAACGCACAAATACGCTTGGCTAGTTTGCGAGACGAATGAGATTTTGGGTGGGAAAAAGGAATCGGTACCAAGGGTTTCTCCTAGCGGAATGCTTTTTCAATAAATTAAGCATAACACAGGGAAATTTTTTGTTGGTTTGCCGTAAGACTTTAACTGCAAACCTTAATTTTGATTATGAGTGCTGTTGTCTGGCGACGATTTTTTCGGTGAAATCGTAATAATTGGAATGACTTGGGGCTGATTAACGCTGTTATCTAAAGTCGTGCTTGATGCTGGCTGATCGGAAGTTTGGGTTTGTTGTTTTTGTTGTGCTGTGCGGAGAGTAACGGTAGCTATTTCAGTATCGGTAATTATTTTAGTATCGAGCGTATCGCTGGTGACTTCTATGCTTTTTGTGGTGTCATCGGTCGTAAAAACATGATCTTTACTGCTTTGATAAAAACTGGGTTTCTTAACCTTCTCGGCAATAATTTGCCCGGTTAATAATATTGGGCCAAGGAGTCCCGCTGCTCCTTGTTGTGCTTCTATATAATCCAGATCGTTGGTCACTTCACGTTGATGCGCCGCGACAATACTTTTATCAATGTTTTGGTCGGACCTAATGGCATGCAGTTGTCGTTCTAATTCAATTAAACGATTTCTTTCTTGAGCATCAATAGATTCTGGTTTGAATTCGCTGATTTTAAACGATTGCGAATTAATATTGATGGTGCTGGTATCACTGCCTTCTAGTGTGTTCGAGCCTTTATTACAAACCACAATTTGCGATTTTTGGTCATTGAGCGTGCAGTTATCGTTGGCGAGGTTTTTAACGATATCCGCATCTTGCACAGCTTGATTAAATTCGGCATTAACCGCCGATTGTATTTGCTGCTGCAAGCTGAAAAGCTGGCGAGGTTTTGACGTATTTTTAGTGGTTTCTTTTTGGGGTGCGTCAGGCTCTGTGATAGTTTCGGTAATAGGTGCTTCAATATTTGGATTGATTACCGGTGGCTGTTGAACCACGTTTTCTGGAGTTATTTGTTCTGGAGTTATTTGTTCTGGAATTGTTTGTTTTGGCGCTGTTTGTTCTGGAGCGATTTGTTCCGGCTCCGGCTCCGGTATCGGTTTTGGTGTTTCCACTAAATCGCTACCAATAATTGATTCTTCGGTTTTGGTTAAATCTGGCTCGTCTATTTTTGGAATAGCTAAAAGCTGCGGTGTTAAATCGATAGATAAGGTGGTTGATGTAATTTGAGGTGCAAAAGCCGATTGGCGTGGCAGCGAAAAAAACGCATCAATAACAAGAAATAAAACCGCATGAGCAATGCCGCTCAGTGCCAGCGCTAGGCCGAGTATGGTTCGATTCGATGGTATTTTCACCCGTGAGTCCTTCTTTATGTACACTACGGGTGAAGTGATAGTCCTTCCAGAGAATGAAAAAGAGCCGTTATCTTTTAATTACTCTGATGCACACGTAGTGTCCATCCGACCGGTTGGCGCATTTAGAGTTCATCAAAAAGTAATCAAATTTTGTAAGCTGATCTACCGGGAGTAAACGCTCTGCACAGCGCTTAAAGACTGATAGCGTTATTCACGTAAATAGCCATTTCTATATTCGTTTCGCTGCCGGTATACACTTTGGGTTGGTAACCGAGCTCATCGGGTACCAATTCCAACCAATTCCAACCGGGTTGGGCAATGGTGAGGTTCTCGGTATGCAGATCGGTAGATATGTCGCCCTTAATAACGCAAGGTTTTGAGAAATACACCAAAATTAAATGATTACCACTGTGTTTATTGATAAAACCGCCGCCGCCGGGTTCTGAATTGGGAAAGCCGTGAAAGGTACCTACTCGAATAAGAGCCGTGTCTGCGGGGCGGATATTCATTTTTGATGAAGGCTTTGCGATGTCTTGTGGCGATTCAGGCAAATCTAACTGAAATTGTTTTTGTGTAACGACCACTTCTGCCAACATTTGATTGTTAGGTGTGCCGACCAGACCTCCGGGAATTGCAGGAAACCAGAGCGTTAATCCTTCATCTACGGTTTCTAATAAAAGTGGTGCACGGCTGGTGGAGTACTTTTGGTAGGTTAAGGTAAATGAAGCTGGTTTCACGGTTTGTTGTTCAAGAACGATCAAGGGGTCGCAACCGTGCAACATAAAGCTTATTAATAGCAGGCCAATGGTGCGCTTGTAGGTTGGCCCTCGATCAGTTCGTGATTGAGTCAGTCGTGATTGTATGAATTCGATAGCGAACTTTACCTTTGGTAACAAAAATTTGTCGCGATCTGTGGAATGAATTTGCATAGTGGCGCTCAAATGGTTTTCTGTTTTCATCAATTGACTGAACTATATTTCTTTAGATTTCATGGTTATTGCCCATTTACCCTCGGGTTATTTACTGTCGCGTTTTTTGTTTGATCGCTTAGGTTTGTCGAGCAGCTCTACGGGCATTTTGATGTTTTTGGGGCTTCTAGGAGCAATATTTCCTGATTTTGACCTGATCTATTTTTACTGGGTCGATCATGGCTTAGTGCATCATCATCGCTATTTTATACACTGGCCCAGCTTTTGGCTGTTGTTGAGCATCATTTCTGTGCTTTGGCTAAAATTATCGCCATTTTGGATCTCGGCATCCACAGTAAAATACGCGCCGTTATTTTTTAGTCTCGGCGGTCTTTCGCACGTATTTTTAGATGCCTACGTCGGCGATCTTTGGTTATTCGCGCCCTTTTACGATAAATCCTTCTCTCTGTTTCACGTGCCTGCACGTTACAAACCATGGTGGTTAAACTTTATTTGGCATTGGACATTTATCGCCGAGTTACTTCTGTGTGTCTGGGCGGGCATTGTTTATAAGAAAAGAGGTTTATTGTAAGGCGTTGGTGTTTGAGTTATCGGTGGAAATTGCTGATTTGCTCGGCCTTGGGTAACTGGAATCTCTAGGTTAATCAGAGTTTTTATAAGTTCGCAGCGGTTAAAACCAAAA
Source organism: Sessilibacter sp. MAH3 (assembly GCF_054658275.1). Taxonomy (NCBI): domain Bacteria; kingdom Pseudomonadati; phylum Pseudomonadota; class Gammaproteobacteria; order Cellvibrionales; family Cellvibrionaceae; genus Sessilibacter; species Sessilibacter sp. MAH3. The sequence continues at coordinate 87,000 of NZ_BAAGIE010000014.1, forward strand.
AAGGCCAGCGTAAGCTGACCTTTTCGGTGTTCAATAAATACGTCGTTATTTTTAACGTATTATTTTTTCGCGCGTTTACGTTCGTTTTCGGTTAACAACTTCTTGCGAATACGAATGCTTTTTGGTGTTACTTCTACCAATTCATCGTCTTCAATAAACTCCAACGCCTGCTCAAGGGTGTGCTTGATAGGTGGTGTTAGGGTTAAGGCTTCGTCGGTACCGGCAGCACGAATGTTGGTTAGCTGTTTGGCTTTGGTTGGGTTAACCACAAGATCGTTGGCGCGTGAGTGAATACCAATCACCTGACCTTCGTACACATCAACCGCGTGACCTAAGAATAAACGACCACGGTCTTGAAGGCTGAACAATGCGTAAGCCAAGGTTTTACCCTTAACCATGCTCACCAACACACCGTTTTGGCGTTTAGCAACATCGCCTTCTTTCACTGGGCCGTAGTGATCGAAGATACTGGTCATGATGCCTGAACCAGAGGTAAGTGTTAGGAACAAACCACGGAAACCGATCAGACCGCGTGAGGGAACGATGAACTGCAAGCGCACACGACCTTTACCGTCTGGCTCCATGTTGGTCAATTCGCCTTTACGAAGACCAAATTCTTCCATTACCGCACCTTGGTGCTGGTCTTCGATATCGATAACTACGGCTTCGTAGGGCTCAAGAACTTCGCCATCAACAATTTTTTGAACCACTTCAGGACGTGAAACGCCAAGCTCAAAACCTTCACGACGCATGTTTTCGATGAGCACCGACAAGTGCAATTCACCACGACCAGAAACGATAAATTTATCGGCGGTGTCGCCTTGTTCTACACGTAGCGCAACGTTGTGGATAAGTTCTTGATCCAAGCGCTCTTTGATATTGCGCGAGGTTACAAACTTACCTTCAAGGCCCGCAAACGGAGAATCGTTTACCATAAAGGTCATGCTTACGGTTGGTTCGTCAACGCTCAATGCTGGTAAGGCTTCTACGTTATCTGGATCACACAAGGTGTCAGAAATAGAAAGCTTATCGATACCGGTGATACAAACGATATCACCTGCGGTTGCTTGTGGTGTGTCGATACGCTCAAGACCAAGGTAGCCTTTAACGTTTAAAACCTTACCTTTACGGGTAGAGCCGTCGGCAGATTTCACAACCACTTGTTGGTTTGGTGATAATTTACCGCGAGTAATACGGCCAACACCGATAACACCTACGTAGCTGTCGTAATCCAATGCAGAAATTTGCATTTGGAAAGGACCTTCTGGATCTACGTCTGGTGGTGGTACACGGTCAACGATCATTTGGTACAACGGCGTCATGTCTTCGGCCAAGTTTTCTGGATCATCACCAGCAACGCCGTTAAGTGCAGATGCGTAGATAACTGGGAAATCCAATTGCTCGTCGGTTGCGCCAAGGTTGTCGAACAAATCGAATACTTGGTCCATAACCCAATCTGGACGCGCACCTGGGCGGTCAACCTTGTTGATAACAACAATGGGCTTTAGGCCGCGCTCAAACGCTTTTGAAGTTACGAAACGCGTTTGTGGCATTGGCCCGTCTACGGCATCAACCAACAAACACACACTGTCTACCATCGATAATACGCGCTCCACTTCGCCGCCGAAGTCGGCGTGCCCAGGGGTGTCTACGATGTTGATGCGGTAGTCATTCCAACGGATGGCGGTGTTTTTCGCCAAAATGGTGATTCCACGTTCCTTCTCTTGATCGTTGGAGTCCATGATGCGCTCTGCGCCAACATCTTTACGGTCTAGGGTGCCGGATTGGCTCAACAACTTATCAACGAGGGTGGTTTTGCCATGGTCAACGTGGGCAATAATGGCAATGTTTCTTAACTTCTCAATCACAGGAAAATCTCTGGTGGGCAAAAATTGGCCGCGATTATACCCATGGTCTATGACTTAAAATAGGCCTAGTTGGACTTGAAAGAGAATCTTTTGTTGTTTTATTAAGCTTTGCCGAAAATATTCGAGCAAATCTGCGATTTTCAGAGGTTTTCGACAACTTTAGCGTTTTATCGGCAAGAATTAATTTGAAGTATTTTTTGATCAATATTCGTAGTCACGTTGGTGAATGCTTTTTTCCTGAATGACAGGTATTTATAGCGACCGCTGACATTTGAGAATGGTTTTAGGATTGTTAGAATTCCGATCTTAAGTGGTGGCCTTTCGCTGGTGGCGATATCGGTGACAAGGCGTGAGGTTCTCGGTATAAGTAGGGTCTCTTAAATATCTATTCACAGAAACAGTAATTGTTAAAGGGTAATCCGTGACACAGCTTAATCCCAGACAACGCCAAGCCGTTCATTATGTTGATGGGCCGTGTTTAGTGCTCGCCGGTGCCGGGAGTGGTAAAACCAGCGTGATTACCCGAAAGATCGCTCATCTCATCGAAAACTGCGACATTCCCGCGCGTAATATTGCGGCGCTTACCTTTACCAATAAGGCCGCCCGTGAGATGAAAGAGCGCGCCACAAAATTGGTAAAAGGCTCTGCGGCAAAAGGCTTAACCGTATCTACCTTTCATAATTTAGGCTTGAATATTATTCGCCGCGAATATCGACATTTGGGTTACAAACCCGGATTTTCAATTTTTGACGGTGAAGATTCGCGAGCGCTACTGAAAGAATTAATGCTCAAAGACGGCGATTTAGACACCGATCTGCTCGATTTAACCCAGCATCAAATTTCGAATTGGAAAAATGATCAGGTGCATCCGGGCATTGCCATCAGTAAGGCAGAAAGCGAAGGCGAGCAAAAAATTGCCTATGTGTATCAACGCTACAATCAAGCGTTACACGCCTACAATGCCGTTGATTTTGACGATTTAATTTTGGTACCAGTAAATCTGTTTTCTGAAAACGAAGAGGTGCTTCGCCACTGGCAGCGCAAAATCCGTTATTTATTGGTCGATGAATATCAAGATACCAACAACGCTCAGTATTTGTTGGTTAAACAGTTGGTTGGCGGCCGCGGTTCATTAACCGTGGTGGGTGACGATGACCAATCCATTTACGCATGGCGTGGCGCTCGTCCCGAAAACATGAGCTTGTTAAAGGTCGATTTTCCCAATTTAGAAGTGATTAAGTTGGAGCAAAATTATCGTTCCACACAACGTATTCTAAAAACCGCTAACCACTTGATCGCCAATAATCCCCACGAATTTGAAAAAACGCTGTGGAGTGATAAATCCATTGGCGAACCCATTCGGATTATTAAATGCGCTAATGAAGAAGCCGAGGCTGAACGGGTTGCTAACGAAATTGTTACTCAGCGTTTGCAGCGTCAGGCTAAGTTTCACGATTTTGCTATCTTGTATCGCAGTAACCACCAAGCGCGTTTGATGGAATTAAAGCTGCAACATCATCAAATTCCTTACGCCATGAGTGGCGGTACCTCATTTTTTGCACGCACTGAAATTAAAGACATCATGGCGTATTTGCGTTTAGTGGTGAATCCCGATGACGACAATGCCTTTTTGCGTATCATCAATACGCCACGCCGACAAATTGGTCCAAGCACCTTAGAAGTTTTGGGGCGGTACGCAACTTCGCGAGAAATCAGTTTATTTACGGCCTGCGACGAAATGGGTTTGCAATCGCAAATCCCTGAAAATGCTCTAGAGCGGATTCGCCGTTTTTGTCATTGGTTAATGAACATCAGCTTACGTGCAGAAACCGACGAAGCCATGGCCGCCATTCGCGAAATGGTTGAAGACATCGACTACCAAGGTTGGTTACACCAAAATGCCAGCAGCTCTAAGGTTGCCGAGCGCCGCATGGAGAACGTCTATTACCTGCTGGATTCTATCGGTCGAATGCTCACTCCCGAAGATCCATCACGGGAGCCGATTTCATTAAAAGACGCCATTACTAAACTGGTATTAATGGATCTTTTAGACCGACAAGAAGAAGAGGAAACCCAAGATCAAGTGCAAATGCTGACGCTACACGCCTCTAAAGGTTTGGAGTTTCCTCACGTTTTTATTTTGGGCTTAGAAGAAGACATTTTACCGCACAGAAACAGTATCGAAGAAGAAAACGTAGAAGAAGAACGTCGTTTAGCGTATGTGGGAATTACCCGGGCCCAGCGCAGTTTAACGCTAATGTTAGCGTCTAAACGCAAGCAGTACGGCGAGGTCATGGAGACCAGCGAAAGCCGGTTTTTAGAGGAGCTGCCGGCAGACGAAGTGGAGCGAGAAGGATTTGGTCAATCTAGCCCAGAGCAAAATCAGCAAAAAGGTCGTGATACGCTGAATAATTTAATGGCGATGTTCGACGACTGACTGTACGAACCGAGCTATGTTATTCGGTTAAATTTAATGAGTAACTGGCTTGGCCCGCTTCACCCGAAGTAAACGTTCCCGTGCCGGTTAGAGTACTCAGCTCATCGGTGCCCGAATTGGCAACAAAGGTAAACTCACTGCTTGCGACACCCTTTTCAAATTTTCCCGTATGTTGAAGGGTAATGCTGCCGGACTTGCCGTTAATTGTGCCGGTAATCACTTCAAAACCAACAAATAGCGCACTGCCTGCAGTTTGATAAGACATTAAATAGGTTAATTCGCTGCTGCCTTCGATTTCGCCTTGGTATTGCTGGGTAATCTTTGCCAAGCTTTTTTTCGATCCGTCGGGGTTTTCTAGGTAGGGTGATTCATCCCACTGGGTAATCTGAAAGAGATTGCTCATGATGTTGCTCCTTTTATAGTGTGCCGTTTAAAGTACAGTGTGCCGTTTAAAGTCATGAATTATTGGCAGTCATTAAAAAGCCCGTCTAAACGGGCTTTTTTGTGGCGCTATTTTCAAAGCAATCAACAGCTGTATTAACCTTCAGAATCTTCGCTGGCTTCTTCTTCGGTTTCAGCGGGTAATGGCTTGTCGCCAACGGTCAACAAATCAACTTCGAAAATTAAGGTTGCATTTGGGCCGATCTCACCGCCGGTACCACCTGGGCCGTAAGCAAGTTCAGATGGGATGTACAATTCCCACTTAGAACCTTCAGTCATTAATTGTAATGCTTCGGTCCAGCCAGGAATCACTTGGTTTACACCAAAGGTGGCAGGAGCATTACGGCTGTATGAACTGTCGAATTCAGTACCATCAATCAAAGTACCGCGGTAATGAACGGTAACCTTGTCGGTTGGTCCTGGTTTTTCACCGGTGCCTTCGGTAATAACTTTGTATTGAAGACCCGATTCGGTGGTTACAACACCTTCTTTCTCACCGTTTGCCGCTAGGAATTCAGCGCCAATTTTTGCGTTTTCTTCGCCGGCGACACGCGCTGCTTCTGCGGCAGCTTCTTGAGCAGCTTGTTGCTTAGCAATCATCACTTGTTGGAAAGCTTGCATGGTTTCTTGCATTTGCTCATCGGTTAAGCGAGGTTCTGCATCGGCTTGCAAATCTTCAAGTGCTTGAGTGAGTGCTGGAATGTCTAAAACAATGTCGTCACGCTGAAATTGACGGCCAATGTTCAGGCCAAAAATGTAGCTGACTTTTTGTTCCATGGTTTCAACTGCTGCAGTCTTAGCTACCGCTTCTGGCTCGGCTTTCTCACCGGCACAGGCCACAAGCAACAACGAGCCTGCGACAGCGCTGGCTAATAATTTCAATTTCATTGTTTAATACCCTTAATTACTCGTTTATTTATCTTTTAAAAGCGTCGTGGTTTGACTGACGGTCTTAGCAAGCGCTTACAAAATACCGAAGATCAGTTTTTGTTAATCAGATTCGAGTCTCGGCTCAGTAAAAATATCCGTAAAAACCAAAAACGGCTGTCGATTCTATCGCCGCAAGACTAAAATTTGAAATGTCTTATGGAATATTCACTGTCAAGAGTTCGAATTTTGATAAATTTCCTTCCTAATTAGCCTTCGGTAATTCTCTAAAGGGTGCTTTGTTGGGTTACTAGTTCTATCAAAAGAGCATTTGGCGTCAAATTTTCGCGCGATAAGTTATTGAAATTGTGAAGAAATTGGGCATTGTATTTTCAATTTCTGACCAATGAATAATTCTTGGTAAGTGAATCACCGGTTCTTAAGATGTTAAAACACCGGTTTTATACCCACAATTAAATACCAAATTGCCTCTAAAAGGGTTGCGCGATTGATTATCGAATATCCCCGATTCTCAGTTGTGTGAATTTTTAATGGCAAAAACTCAGATTTTTTCGAAATTGGTATTCAAAAATCAATACTATGAAAAGTATCTAAATAGCGTTTTTAGAATTTGTGATAAAAATGTCAGCGTTAACGACAGTAACCACACTGACTAATTTGCCAGTTATTGTCATATTCAAGAATATCCATTGATGTTTATCGTGAATTATTTATCTATGAAAGAGTACGTTTGTCAGTTATCTATTCGCAATTGATAAATAAAATATTACAAAAACATTGAAAACCGACATTAGTGATAAATTTATGGGAAGCCTAACCGGGTTTTTGTCAAAAAGAACTACTGTTAATAACCTAGATTCGATTAGGCGACCTCAAGCTGCTCAGGCTTTGTGTTAATTAGCAAAGGCGGTATTGATAAACTAAAGCAAGCGCAGAGTGAGCTTGTGTAAAGGTTAGATTTTAAAGCGCACTTTTGAGGCATTATTGAGCAGCATTATGTTACAGGGTGCTAACTAAAACCCGCGGTGCACCTTATGTATTGCGAATTCGCTGAAAATTATCCAAGAAAACTTCAATAAAAGGCTAAGCAACCTAACCCATCAATGCGCACATTTACTGTTGTTCATCAAAAGCAACACGGGTTTTGGTAGGATTTGGAAAAATCCGTTGCGCCTACTTTGCACCTAAATAGTTTTACAAAATTGAACCCTACTAAGGTTGTATGAATAAAGCGTTAAATCTCGAAAACACGGCTTTGCAACTGTCTACAAAGCTGGGTTTGATAAATGAAATTATTAGCAAAAAAAACTCAATTGGGAATTGATCGTGAAGCAACGGTCAAATAATTGAATTTTTTTTATTTTAATTTGCAGAAAACATACATTTTTCGAAAAAACAGAGTTATTATAATTTTGTTTAGATAAGAATATTCATTAATTTTTTACAGGACACTCTCATGGCCGCCCGAAAGAAAACCGTGGTTTCAATTGCGGATCTTGAAAAGCAAATTGCCAAGGTCAGCGAAGATCTCAATAAAGCTCGTCAAAAGAAAGTTACCGATGCGCAAACGGCATTGGCAAAAGCAGAGAAAACTGTAACTGCTGCTAACAAAAAATTAGTGGCGGCCCAGTTGAAAGCAGACAAGGCGGCTAAATCTGCCAAAACTGCTGCTCAAATTGCACGAGCTGAAAAAGCGAGCGTTGAAGTTGAATTGGCTAAAGTTAATTTAGATTTGGTGGCTGAAGAAGCGGCCGAATTAAAAGAAGGCATTGCTGCTTTACAAGCCGAACTTAAACAAATAGAAGCTGTTTCTGCTGCTATTGACGCCCAAGCCAAAAAGTTAGGCGTTACTGAAAAGAAAGCCGCGCCAGCGAAAAAAGCGGGTAGACCAAAAGCAGCTGCTCCAAAAGCGGCAACGGCTAAGGCAGCACCAGCGAAAAAACGTGGTCGTCCTAAAGCGGCAGAAGTTGCAACTGAAGAAGTTGTAGAAGCTGCGCCAAAACGTCGTGGTCGTCCTAAGGCTACTGCACCTGCGGCAGCACCTGCAAAAGCCGAAGCGCCTAAAAAGCGCGGTCGTCCTAAAGCGGCAGCAGCTGCAACCGAAGAAGTTGTAGAAGCTGCGCCAAAACGTCGTGGTCGTCCTAAGGCTGCAGCGCCTGCGGCTGAGCCTGCAAAGGCCGAAGCGCCAAAAAAACGCGGTCGTCCTAAAGCGGCAGCGGCGGCTGAACCAGAAGCGGCAAAAGTAGAAGCGCCTAAAAAGCGTGGACGCCCAAAAGCGGCCGTGACTGAAACCGCAGATGTGGAGGCACCCACGCCAAAAAAGCGCGGACGCAAACCGAAGGCTGAAGTAGAGCCTGAGGCTGACTCCCCAAGTCAAACCGCTTTATTTGCAACCCCAACCCCTGAAATAGAAGAGGTTGGGAAAAAAAAAGAAGAAGCCGAAAAGGTTGAAGCTTCAACCCAAGCGTCAGTCGTTAGTGAAGAAGAACAAGACTCCGCCGCGAATGACGCAGCAGATGCAGTTGAAGCAGCGTTTGACGAAGAAGAGTCATCCACTGAAGAAAACGTCGAGTCTGAAGACGACACCGTCGGCGAAGAAGTCGAGTCGCAAGACGTTGAAGAAGACGCCGATGAGGATACGTCGTCGAATGTGGTAAGAAGTTTATTCGACACTCCTAAAAAATAAACAATCTCTTTTGAGACGTTAAAACGGGGCTTAATGCCTCGTTTTTTTTATTGGTTAAAAACACCTTTAGACGCTCCTGATTACTTCCGCCAAGATTTCCGATTTCCTTATAATTCCAATCACTTCCCCTGTTGAGGTCGGCAATACATTCATGTGTTGCGGAAAACTCTGTTAATAAAAGTTACTGTTAATCAAAGTTTCTGTTAACAATTCTAACGGGTGTGCCTAAATTATTTGCCAAAAACTTCCGACCAGCCTTGGTCAATCAGCATCTGCTTTTATACGACTATTTATAGTTATCTTTTTAGACGCTTATTATTACCGTTTAAGATTGCGTCGCTGCGTTAAGAGTTGAAGTTGGAATTTATACGATGATGTATTGCTGCGTGCAATTTACGGTAACCGAAAATACCCTAAGCTAAATTCAGCTATTAATCGTATGCGTGTTGGCGTCGAATACCTGTTGTCCCGCTACCAATAGCTCCCGTAATGTTTTAAGTACCGGTCTTGGTAATTGGTAAAAAAGCAGTAATTGTTTCAGGTTATGCTGACTAATATCGTTACTATCGCAAGTGGCTTTTGTTTGATTGAATGTTTTTGTTTGTTCAAAAAGCAATCGCTGTTGATGTTGCTCTGCCAGTAGCTCCAGTTTTTTGACGATGTCTCTTAAAACCGAGCGTTTAGCAAGATTATCTGTGGTATGCGCTGGCAGTTGCGGGGACATATGTTGAGTTATCGGTTGCGTTATCTCAGTTTTTAGTTGGATGCGTATCTTGCGCAGCATTATGGTTTGTTGATCAAATTGCGTGATCAACTGCGTGCACTGTTGTAAGTCGCTTGGCGAACAGGTTTTATCGAGCAGCGTTGACCAAATAAGCCAACAGATTAGATTAACATTAACAAGGTGCTGATCTTGTAGCGCCAAACATTTCTCCGCAACCTGCGGTTGGGCATAAAATTGCCACGAAAATTTCCACAGTGGATTATTCAGCGCTGAGTGATTTGAATGATTCACTGAAATTACCTTTAACACGTCATCAGATTTCACTACTCTGTTTTGCCTCTGATGCGTAGAATGCGCGCCATGATTACATTAGATTCCATCAGTTTACAACGCGGTGCTAAGCAACTTTTAGAAGGTGCTAGTTTACGTATTTTTCCGGGACACAAAATTGGCGTTATCGGCGCTAATGGTAGTGGTAAATCCAGTCTATTTAAATTATTACTTGGGCAATTACAGGTTGATGCAGGCAACTGTTTCATTCCTAGCGATTGGAAAATCGCTCATATGGCCCAAGAAACCGAAGCCAGTGAGCGTGGCGCCAGAGATTATGTGATCGACGGTGACTGGCATCTGCGCGCGGTTGAAACACAAATTAACAATCACGACGACGTTGATGGCGAACATCTGGCCAAACTCTACGCGGAGTTTGAAGAGTTGCAGGGTTATACCGCCGAGCAGCGAGCGTCTAAACTGTTGGACGGTCTAGGTTTTAGTCCATCTGATTACACGCGTCCGGTCAGTGATTTTTCCGGTGGTTGGCGCATACGATTGAATCTGGCTCAGGCATTGATGTCGCCATCGGATTTATTGTTACTGGATGAACCGACCAACCACTTAGATTTAGATACCACCGTTTGGCTGGAAGGTTGGTTGCAAGCCTATACCGGCACCTTATTAATTATTTCTCACGATCGCGATTTTCTCGATAACGTGGTTACCGAAATCGTTAATTACGAAGCGCGTAAATTAATTGGTTATGGCGGTAATTACAGTGCTTATGAACGACAAAAAGCACAACGCCTTTCGCAACAACAACAAGCTTTTGAAAAACAACAAGCTCGAAAAGCCGAAATCGTCGATTTCGTTCGTCGTTTCCGCGCCAAGGCGTCCAAAGCCAAGCAAGCGCAAAGTCGTTTAAAAGAATTGGAGCGCATGGAAGAAATCGCACCGGCACATATTGATTCACCGTTTCATTTCTCCATTGCCTGCTCTGAAAAAGTATCTGTGCCTTTATTAAGTCTTTCGCAGGCAGATCTCGGTTATGGCGACAAAGCCCTAATTAAAAATGTTAATTTATCCATCAGCGTTGATACTCGCTTAGGTTTATTAGGCGCAAACGGTGCTGGTAAATCAACGCTCATTAAAACTCTCGCCGGTGAATTAACGTTATTGAATGGATCGAGAACCTGCGGCGAGCATCTAAAAATCGGCTATTTTAACCAGCATCAATTAGAAGCGTTGGATATGCAGGCTTCTTGTGCACTGCATTTACAGCGTATTTCGCCTAAGGCTCGCGAACAAGAAATTCGTAATTTCTTAGGCAGCTTTGGTTTTATTGGTGATCGCGCGCTAGAAACCATCGAACATTTCTCCGGTGGTGAAAAGGCGCGTTTAGCTCTCGCAATTGTTGCTTGGCAAAAACCCAATCTCTTGTTGCTCGACGAGCCAACCAACCATTTGGATTTGGAAGTGCGTCATGCGCTGACCGTTGCTCTGCAAGGTTTTGCCGGTGCTGTAATTGTGATTTCTCATGATCGGCATCTATTGCGTAATACCGTTGACGACTTTTTATTGGTTCACGACGGTTGTGCAGAACCTTTTGACGGCAGTTTAAATGATTACCAAAAATGGTTAAGCGATAATAAAAAAGCCGAAAAAGCCGAAAAAGACGCGCCTGCCCAATCTCAAGTTGTGCAAACTCTTGATAAAGCAGATCGTAAAGAGCAGCGACAAAAATCTGCGGCTAAACGCGAGCAGTTAAAACCGTTAACACAAAAGCTTAAAAAGCTAGAGCGTGACATTGAAAAGCTGCAAGCAAAATTAAGTGAGCTTGAAGTGATACTGGCGGATAACAGCTTATACGAAGATGCTGATTCAGCTGAGCGCTTGCAAAAAATGCTAAAAGATCAGGGTGCTGCCCGTGAGCAATTGGCGTCATTGGAAGAGCAGTGGATGGAGGTCAGCGAAGAGCTGGAGGCGCTGTCTTAATTTCTACACAAGTGCGGTTTGTATTGAGCGTCAAATTAGTATGAATATAAATAGCGAGTATCAATATAAACGGCACTGCTAAGACCAATACAGCGTTTATCAATACAATGCTTATCGAGACAACGTTCATCAATACAACGTTATGAAAGTATAGAGGCAACTCTGATTAGCCTAGAGTTTTGATTAGCCTAGAATTTTCTGGATTAAGATAGAGCTTCCTGCGACGCTAGGAAGTATCGCCTATTTCAGAACGGTAAGTGATTGAAGTTGTGAAGAAATTGGAAATCGCATTGTGGATTTCTACTCGCTGATGAATTCATTAAGGAATTCATCAGCGTCTCCCGAAGGTGCCACCGCTTTAGTTGTTTTGTAATTCTAAAGCGGTAACAGAGAAATTACTTGCTGTTGTCAACCATGTACTCGATGCCAGCTTTAATTTCGTCTTCAGAACAATCTAAACACAAACCTTTTGGCGGCATAGCGTTAAAGCCGTTCCAAGCGTGATCGAACAGAGTATCTAAACCTTTGGCAACGCGCGGACCCCAGTCACCTGCTTCACCAAACTTAGGTGCACCAGACACGCCAATTGCGTGGCAAGTGGTACATTTAGAATCGTAGATTTCTTTACCGCTGCGTGGACCTGACGCCACAGGCGCCGCAGGTGCTGCTGCGCAAGGCTCACCAGACATGCAAAGCTCACCCACAGGGGCGATTCGCTTTTGAACGCCTTCAGATACTTCGTCTGCTTGGCTAAAACTAACAAACATTAAGCTGGCTGCGGCGATGGCGAAAGTCGCTTTTTTTAAGGTCATAAGATTTCTCACTAACGGCTGGGTCACTTCTGCAATCACGATTTTTCCCTCATGAGCTTTGTGCGAATAATTCAAACGGGCGGCGATTATACCCACAAACCACGTAGTGGTGAAAATTTATCGCGTAATGGAAATTTAATTTTATCAATTTCTTATACGCTGTTTGATCTAAATAGGTGAATAATTCGAAAACTTTCTGCGAAATGAATCCATTTGCTTTAAGAAAGTCAGGATCATTCTGCCGACCTACGACCGTTACAGTCGTGATTTGGGTGTCAATGACAAGGAATTTTACGATCTTATTAGGCTAAAGAGTGCTTCGTGGGGGGCAATAACGGATGATCAGGGTCGTAATTGGCTTGCAAATACTGTTCGAATTCTTCGCTAGAAAGAGGCTTAGAATAGTAATAGCCCTGAATGCAGTCACAACCAATATTGTTGAGAAATTTCAATTGCTCCGACCGTTCAACACCTTCGGCCACTACCTTTAAGCGAAGGTTTTGTGCCAGCGATATGATGGCCTGAACAATGGAGTTATCTTCGGTGTCGGCAGGAATATCGACAATAAATGAGCGATCGATTTTCAGCTCGTCGATGGGAAAGCGCTTTAGATAGCTCAACGACGAGTAACCGGTGCCGAAATCGTCGATAGAAATCGATACGCCGAGCTCCTTAAGCGTATTGAGCTTTTTAATGAGTAATTCGATATCGCCAATCAAGGTGCTTTCTGTGATTTCAACAGTAAGTTTGCTCAGATCCAAGTGGTTCAGTTGTTGGACGGCGACCAAGTCATCGACAAAATTAACATCATTGAACTGCGCGGCGGCAACATTAATGGCCATGGTGAGGTTGGTGTAACCTTTTTTATGCCATTGTGCGAGCTGATTGCAAGCTTTGCGCATTACCCAACGCCCAATAGGCACAATTAATCCGGTCTCTTCGGCCATGGGAATAAAATGGTTGGGTGAGGTAACTTCGTTATTTTTAGGATACCAGCGTAGCAGAGCCTCACAACCAATGGGTTGACCGGATTTTGGATCCACTTTGGGCTGATATTTGAGCTGAAATTCGCGGTTTTCTATGGCGGTGCGAAGCGCTACATCCAAACGAAGCCTGCGTTTATCGTGAGAATCAACGGCTTCGCAGTAAAACTCAAAAGTATTACCTCCCAGCGAACGGGATTGTGCTGAGGCTGAGCTTGCGCACTTAATCAGCTGATCGGCCATGGTGCCTTGATGCGGGTGTATGGCAATACCAATCGATGCGCAGGCGTAAAACTCGTGACCTTCAATCAAATACTTCCGCGACAGCTGCTTGAGAATTCCGGTTACCAACACTTTAACGGTGTTGTTATCCGATTGCGTTAGCAGTAACGAGAATTCATCGGCACCGGTCCTAGACAGACTTTTCCACAGCTCTTTTGCCTGATTGCCTTTGCAGATGGTCACCTTCTGCAAAAAATCGGAAAGTGTGCGCGCCATGGTCGATAGCAATTCGTCGGCGATTTGCGGACCAAGGGTGTTGTGGACACGTCGGAATTGATCGACGCGAATGTTGATTACCGCTGTTTCACAATCGCGATTACCGAAGGCATTTCTTTTAATTTCCATCGACAGCTTTTCGATGAAGTTTTGGCGATTGGGTAAGAATGTTAAGGCGTCGTAGAGGGCCAGTTGTCGTTGGTAGGCGTGAACGGTTAAGGCTCCGCGTACCCGCAAGATCAATTCACTGGGATCAACCGGTTTGGATAAGAATTCGGTGGCACCCAACTGTAAGGTTTGTAGCTTGGTGTGTGCGTCGCTCGACGAGCTTAAAACAATGATCGGTAAATATTTAAAACGCGGCTCTTTACGCAATATTTTGAGAACTTCAAAACCGGTCAAGCCAGGCATGTTGAGATCGAGCAATACAATGTCGATGGGATAAGTATCGATGAGTTTTAGGGCGCGACGTGGGTCACCGACCGATATGATGTTGTTATAGCCGGCTTCTTGTAAGTACAGCTGAATAAAGTCGGTGACGAGTGGTTCGTCGTCGACCAACATAAAGTGAGACTCTTTGATTTGATCAAGAAGCTCAGGGCTAATAAGTTTTGGGGCCTTACTCAGCATATCGACTACATCAATACCAGCGGCTTAATAACTAAGGCGTGACAATACAGTAAACACTCCAAACAGCCTGTAAACGATGATGTTGCTGTGCTTCTTTGTCCGTAACTGGGGCGGCGCCTTCCATTTCGACAGATCATCATCACGGTATTTTCCTACGGTCAGTCTATTATTATGTTTTCTCGATTGTTTGCGTTTTTACTAATTGACGCACGTTAAATTTAGTTAAGTCTAAAGTTCATTTATTACTCATTCACCGATTTGAGCTCCGGTACAATACGTACTCTTAAGCGCAATTCTTTGAAGTGCTCCAAACTATTAGTTAAGTCTCTTAGCGCTGTTTTCGCCAGTGCGATTTTCTCAAGATGATCGGCGACGATCGAAAACTCAGAGAACCCGGCGGTTCCAGCGCTGCCTTTAATCGAATGAGCAATGTTGGCGACGCTGTTGTGGTCGCCTTGATCAATGGCCGTCTGCAAATCTTCAAGCTGGGAATCAAAGCGGATTAACCAGCGTTCAATAATTGGTCTAAAGCGAGGGTCGTCGGCAAGCTTTGATGTAATCGCCGAGCTTGCTGAAATTTTCGGTTTTGGAAATTGCGATGGTGCAATGGCCGTTGCCATAGGTCGCGGCAATAAAGAAGGTGCAGAGTTGGATTCTTTGATAGCCGGTAAAAACTCACGCAGGATTGTAATTAGCTTATCGAAGGCGACCGGCTTTGACATATAACTGGTATAACCGGCCTGTTTACAGCTTGCCTCTACGCCGCGCATGGCGTGGGCAGTAAGCGCAATGACTGGACGATTCCAATGCATTTGTCGCAATTTGCGAACGGCGGTGTAACCGTCCATTTCGGGCATTTGTACGTCTAGAAGCACGAGATCGGGATTGTGCTGTTTCACTTGTTGAAGGGCCTCTAAACCGTTGGCGGCACATATCACCGTTAAACCAACGTCTTTAAGAATAATTTCTAAAAGCTCGCGGTTTTCATCACCGTCGTCAACAACCAAGACCGTGGCCGGATAAAAATGCCAACTGCCGGTATTTTCGATGTTACGGTGGTCGTTGTCTTGCAGTCTCTCAACGGTAACCGAATTCTGGCTGAACTGAGCCACTGGCATTTGCAGCTCAAAACAGCTGCCTTTGCCCTGTTGGCTGGTGCACTCTAGGTTGCCGCCAAAGGCGCGAGCGAGATGTCGACAAATGCTCAGGCCAAGCCCGGTGCCGCCATACTGGCGAGTAATTGACGTGTCTGCTTGCACGAAGGGTGCGAATACATTTGCTCTTTGCTGTTCGGTCATACCAATGCCGGTGTCGATCACGCGAATGCGCAGCTGACCTTGGTTGCCAGCGCGAATTTGCCAGCTCGACTCAACACTGACACTGCCTTGGTGCGTAAACTTAATGGCGTTGCCCACGAGGTTGGTCAAAATCTGGCGCAGCCTAGCTGGGTCAGACTTAATGGTCTCGGGCATGGCGGTCAACGCCTTAAAATTAAGCTTCAAACCTTTTTCGTTGGCCCGCACCGACATGATTTGCAACACCTCGGCAATTACCTGATTAACGTCGCAATCAATAGACTCAATCTCCAGATGACCCGATTCCACTTTGGACAGATCAAGAATGTCGTTAATTAGGTTCAGCAGGTGCTCGCTGGAGCGCAAGATGGTGTGTAGGTAGTGATTGACGTCGATATCAGGCGTGCCGCCTTTGAGGCTAGAAAATGATCGCAGCAAGAGTTCGGTAAACCCCATGATTGCATTCATCGGTGTGCGAATCTCATGGCTCATGTTGGCCAGAAAGTCACTTTTCGCCTTGTTGGCTGCCTCGGCCAGTTGCTTGGATGCCTGCAACTCCTGCTCTTGTTTTTCGAGTAGCGTAATGTCATCAAAACTAACCAACACGCCGCCGATATTTTTATCGCCGGTGAACACCGGTGAACAGTTGGTTTGATACGAGAGCTGGCGACCGTCATCTAACCACAAATGCAGGCGCAAATTGGTTAAGACTTTGCCGGTGCGCATCACTCTGGCCCAAGGCAGGCGCTGATTATTGAGCGTAGCATTGTCGATAGAGCGCCAGTCAAAACTCGACGCGGCAACACCTAATAATTCTCCCGCTGGTTTGCCAACCATGGTGGCAAAAGCTTGATTAGCCAGAACAATGTTGTATTTGTTATCTAAAACCAGCAACCCTTGTGCAATCGTATCAAGTGCGGTTTGTACGCGCTCTGGAATAGCTTGGGAGGGATCGAGATCTCTAAACACTCGGCGAAGATAGAAGATAAACAGTACAAAACACACCACCGTGGTGATGATAATCAATCGAGTGGCAGGCTGTTCAAAGAAGGAAATCCAAGCGCTCGATTGCGGTTCAAAACGCATTTCGAGATAGCCCCAAAGAGCGTCATTAGCAAAAATAGGAACCTGCAATTCACCAAGCTTGATATTGGAGTAGTTGGTCACCGAGTTGCCGTCAGAACTGCTGCGCTTGGATTTATCGTTCGGCCCCTGCCATTGCTGGTTGTGAGCACCAACCTCAACCAATAGTTCGCCATTTTTGGATCGAATCGCTGCCGTAAGTAGGTCTTCGTAACGGTTCACCGAGGTTTTTAAGCTTTGCTCCATGCGCTGGATTTCATTGCGAGTCACCAGCGTGGCGTTAGAGGTGGCGAGAATTTCCGCCATTCGATAGCGGCCAAGCCAGCGCTCTTCGGTTGAGTCTGGCAATAGTCCAAGTAAACCCAGCGAAATAAGCGCGCAAGAGACAATGCTGGCCAGTCCCAAGGATATTTTAAAACTCACGTGATAGCGCTTGTGCCATCGGCTTAGGGTCATGCCTTAAATCTCAATCTGCACTGCTTGTTGTATTCTTTGGCGTTGCTTGATGACTCACCAAGCTCTCTAAGCTTTCGCCTTGATCATCACGACCCGAGTAGCCCTGCGTCAAAATCGGTAGCGGATCTATGAAGCGCCATGCCGGTAAAGAGGTCAAGACGCTGGTAAACACCAGTCCGCCGCGAGCCAACCAAATGGCGTAACCTGCCGATAGGCCCGCGGTGATGCTGGCAGCAGCTTGCCAGAGAACACCACTTTCGACGTTGACCTGGGTGAATTTGGCACGTAAATGCTCAAATTCGTCGCTATTTGTTTGATTGATCACAAGGGTTAGGTCAGCAATTAAGGTATCGAAACCCGTGAACAGCGAATCCGACGTTTGAAAACTGGAATTGCTGGCAAGGGTAAAAACGTTATTGGCTGTAGCAATTTGGTTTTCGCTGGAAGAAACGTCTCTAAAGCTAGACGCAAAATCTGTGAGTCGCTCCCCGGCCAAAATTTCTACAGAAACGCCGTTACCAACATCAATGGGATCGAGCGTAAAGCGCGAAAAGTTTGCCGAGCTGCTGTCTTGGCTGGTGTTTTCTGCCGAGCTTTGCGAGCCGGCGTTTTCAGGTTCGCCTTGATCTTCGCCGTTGGTTCCTGATCCCGTGGCAGGCGTTGTGGTTGGTGTTGTTGTGGTTGCTGTAGGTGTTTCCGTGGGCGGCACCACAACTTGCACATCAACAGGGGCTGCTGGTTCGGTAACGTCTGGCATGGTTTCCGGTTCTGGGATAATTACCATCGGCGGATCAACAACCTCTGGCGGGTCAACCACCACAGGTGGATCAATAACCTCAGGCGGGTCAACCACCACAGGTGGATCAATAACCTCAGGTGGATCAATAACCTCGGGTGGCGGCACTTCCTCGGGATCAGTGGGGGGGGCGGTTGGGGTTTCTACGCTCGGGGTAAATAGCACCGAGTTGTTGCTAAACACCGATTCTGCCGTACCTTGGTTATCCAAATAGGTAATTTCTAAGGTCAGAGTTGTATTGCTGTCTGCCACGCTGAGCTGGTAGTTGGCAGAGGTAGCGCCACTGATGGCTTGTCCATCGCGATACCACTGGAAACTCAACTGTCCCAAACCGTCGGCGTCGTTGAGTGATGTGGTCTCGGCGCTCAGTAAGCTGCCCACTTGAAGGTCTGCGCCCGTCGCGATTGATACGCCACCCTGTGGGAGATCATTTACCGAGGTAATTTCAAGGCTGTCTTGACTGAAGAGCGTCTCTAGAGTGCCGCCGGAATCCGTATAGGTAACGGCCACACTTAAACGACTGGCGACGTCGATATCGTCGGTGGTGAAGCTTTGATTGGTTGCCCCGGTAATGGCGATGCCATTTCTATACCACTGAAAGTTAAATTGCCCGAGACCGTCGGCATCGGTGATTGCATTTAGGTTGGCGGTAAGAGTTTGTTCCTCGCGAGCAGTGCCATCAATAGTCACCTCGCCTTGGGGCGAATCGTTGAGGTTAGCGATTATTGGCGTTGTGTCTGAGACTATTTGATTGGCAAAGCCCTGCTGGTCTTGGTAACTGATCTGTACCGAAAGCTCAGCACCTACGTCGTCTTGAGTGGTTTGATAGTTTTGCTCGGTAGCGCCGCTGATCAAGGCACCGTTTCGTAACCATTGATAGTTGATAGTGCCAAGCCCGTCGTTGTCGGTCACGTTGCTAATGTTCGCAACCAAAGCTTGGCCCTGCTCAAAGATTCCCATAATCTCTGGTAGACCAACAGGATTATCATTAATGGCTGTAATAGTTTGTGATTGCTCACTGATAAAACTTTGAGCAACACCAAAACTGTTGGTAAAGCTAATTTGCACCGACAGTTGCGCACCTACATCTGGGTCGTCGCTGAGGTAGCTGGATTCATTGGCACCGTCTATGGCTAACCCGTTTCTAAGCCATTGATAGGTCAAATCGCTGGGGGTGTAAGCCACGCCATTACCATCTTGCACTAAAACATCGGCCGTTAAAGTCTGTTCTTCGATGGTATTTCCTAACACGCTGGCGGTGGCGATGTCTTGGTTGTTAGCCGACGTTACCAGCGAAGTTTGACCGCTGACCAAGGTTTCGGTTGTGCCTTGATTATCCACGTACTGAATTTGCAGGCTGATCGCACTGCCGACATCGTCACCGGTTAACAGGTATTGGGTATCGGTCGCGCCACCGATGGCAACACCGTCGCGCAACCATTGATAACTGAACTCACCCAAACCGTCGTCGTCGCGAATACCGCCAGTGTTGGCAATTAAACTCTGGCCTTCGACGGCGTTGCCGTTAATTCGTGGCGTACCTACAGGTTCACTATTTACATTTACGACCGCAACCGACTCGGCACTGATTAAAGATTCGCGATTACGATCGCCATCGGTATAACTGATTTGAACCGAAATACGCGCGCCGACATCATTATTCGTTAACGTGTAGGTGTCCGATGTTGCGCCCGGAATTGAGCTGCCGTCGCGCAGCCACTGATAACGAAACGTACCAAGGCCTTCGGGGTCGGTAACAGAGCTGGTATCGGCGGTGATTTCCTGACCTTCCAAAAACTCCCCAATCAACACAATGTCACCCTGCGGTGTTGTGTTTTCATTTTGAGATTCAAAATTGGTGGCCAGCAGACTTAAAGAATTTATATCCGCGGTTGCAGTTGCTAAATTTAAATCAGAACCCGTAAACGCAATACCTTGAAATTGCGCCGCGCCAGAAACACTGAATTGAATAACGTCGCTGGTTTCGGTTTGCGCATCACCAAAAGTACTCGATTGATTAAAACTCGCTAAAATCGTAGACGATGAAAACGTTTGTCCGGCGAGGGTGGTTTCTACTTCTACAAATTCCAAAGCATCAATTCCGGCGCGATTTCCCAAGGCGCTGCCATTGATGTTGAGGTCAGTTAACGCTCGGGTAATAACACTGCCGTCGCTTTGCGAATTGGCGAGATAAATTTGCGTATCGTCATCGAACGCCACCAACAGCGATCCGCTAGCGAGTTGTTCGCCGTTAAAATTACTGTTTTGCTCAATGAGCGTTAATGCAGAAACGCTGTCGGGTAAGTTAGTAATAAGGCTCGAAAATTCACCGCTGCTGTAATCAAAACTGGTTGAGCCATCGTTATTGTTAATTAGCGTAGGCCTGAACAAAATAATATCGTCGGCATCAACCGAAAGCGTAGTTCCAGAGGTGCTGGTAAAAGTATGGCGTCCGTCCACCGAAAAAATCAGATCGCCGGAGAACAACGCCAGATTTTCGCCATTGATACTAATGGTTAAATCACTCGCAACCGCATGACTGGCATCAATATTAATATTGCCATTGGTAAACGTATCGCTACCAAAAAAGCGCGCAAATAAATCCAAATCAGGTGTCGCGTCGTCGGAATTAAGTCCCGCCACTAATTCATCACGATTCGCCGCATCAACACTGCCGTCGTTCGCCGTTAAGCTTGTATTGCGATCAACCGAAAAAATAATCCCCGGATTTGTAATAGCCACAGAAACCGTTTGTCGCTGAATCTCCGGTCGGGTAACAACATCATTATTAGCGTCTCTTTTATTTAGCTCTAAAATAGCGACATCAGCATCTGCTACGGTTTTAGATAAGTCATTGTTAAAATCAGAATATTCGTTCTGGGAGGTATCAATTCCCAAAGTGGTATCGGCTGAAAATAATAAACGTGATTCTACCGGCGTAATTGCCGATCTATGATCTCCTGCTAAAGCCTTCGCGCGCGCGCGCGAAACGGTTGCTTTCAATTGCGTTTTAATCGATTCGAAATAATTCAACATAACCGCTACTTCACTTTAGGTAATTTCGAACGTTGATTTTCTGAAAATTGCAGCGAACACTTTTGCCCCGCAAGAATGGTGTATTGGGGATTATCCAACACCAAGCGGGCACCAAAAGTCCCACTGGCGGCATCGGCCATGGGATCGATACTGATCACCGTTGCTGTTAACGGTTTATCGGAATGCAACTCTGGAAATATTTGCGCAGTTTGAGCAATTGAAATTTGCGAGTAATAACTAATGGGAACAATCACTTCAATCTTTAAGGGATGCAGCTGAGCAATTCTCACAATGGGTTGTTCTTCTACATATTCGCCAACGTCTTTAAAGCGTTTGGTAACAAAACCACTAATGGGACTTTTAATGATCTTTTGCTGAAGCTGTTCTTCGGCGCGCACCAATTCAAGGTGACGAATATTCTGCAAATCTTCGGCTTGTTTTAATCGCCACTGGGATAAATCAAAATCTCGATCTGCCTGATCTTTAACGTCGTAGGAAACGCTGTTACTTTTGTACAAGGTATCGATGCGTTTTTTACGCTTCTCGTCGTACTCTTTATTTACCGCGTTAATTCCTACCTCAGAAGTCACCGCTGCTCGAACACTGGCGAGCTCAACCGAGGCTTTTTCAACTTCTGCACTTAACTGCGCAACAATTTCGTTTTCATTTACATAAACTCCGTGTTCAACATGAAGTTTTGCTATAACGCCAGCGACGGGACTTGATAGATCAATGGTCTGAAAGGGATTGATCAAACAATCCATTGCAGGCAATGGCGCAGCCACGGCAGCCGATGCCGTCAATAAGGCTATCGATAGAGATCGAAGAACGGTTATTGGCGACATAATATTTCCAATAATAATTCGTAAAAATTATGACTTTCTTAAAAATCAAAACAGAATGGTCATTAAAATAAAATCATAAGATGCATTAGTAAACGCAAAAAATACCGCCGCGTTTCTACAATCAAGTATTTATAAACACACATCTATAACTAAAACCGATAAGAGCGACATTGTTAAGATTAGCAGAGTTTATTCAATACGGAAGTAAGCGATAAAAAATTGTTTAGTAACGGCTAATTTTAGAAAGAATATATATGTTGGAATGATCAATACTCAACACATGCAGTATTTACCGAAAACTAAATTTGTGAAGCCGTTCATTATGAATTAAAAAATGGCGGTAGAAATAATTAA
Source organism: Sessilibacter sp. MAH3 (assembly GCF_054658275.1). NCBI lineage: Bacteria > Pseudomonadati > Pseudomonadota > Gammaproteobacteria > Cellvibrionales > Cellvibrionaceae > Sessilibacter > Sessilibacter sp. MAH3. The sequence goes on from NZ_BAAGIE010000014.1 coordinate 109,100, forward strand.
ATTTTCAGTTTTTACAATTTTTCCCAATTTGAATTGGATTAAAAATAACGCGAATTCGAAAAAATTCGCTAAAGCGACATTTTATTCAAAGATTATTTGGGCGATAAAATCAAAATACCTATGACCCGTCAATTTTTTGGCTTAACCATCGTGAATATCTCAACCATAAGCGGTTAAAAATAGATTGCGGCTCGGTCAAAAAAATCAACTGCCATCGATAACTTAATACAGAGCCATAAGGCAAAGCCGGTAATTGTACCGACACCAAAAAAGTAGGCGTTTGGCTGGTTAAGCCAGACGAATCACGCCAGTCGGTATCAATAGAACCTCCCAAACCAACGCTGTAAAATGGTGAAGATATTTGATCGCGAGCTTTAGATTCAACACTTACAATTTCTGCGGTATAGCGTTTACGTGGATCGGTAAACGGAATCGCAGACACAAATGCAAAGTCTTTGGGCAAGCGCTGTAAATCTTCCTGGCTAATTAATGCCTCTAGATAGACATCAGAATAATATACCGCTGTTACCGTAGGCTCACCTTTTTCAAAGTAACGACCTTGAATGGATTTATTATCGTGTACTAGCAGTCCTGCATGAGAAGATATCACCTGTAGATTTTTTAACTTCTCATCAAGATCACGTTGATTGGTTTTCAAATCTTGAAGATTGGCTGCAAATTCTTCGGCAAGGGCAGGCGCACGGAAAGCCAGATCGGAATAACGAATGGTTTGTTCTTCAATTGCTAAAGCGTTAATTTTTTGTTCAATTAATAAATCCGGATTGGTAAGCTCAAGCAAGGTATCGCCGGATTCTATTTCCCTAGCATTTTCAGATAAGAAACTAATAACCGTCCCGTCAGACGGCGAACGGAGAGTAAATTGCGACTCATGTAATAATGCTGTGCTGGAAAAGCCGATGTTAAAAGGCAAAAAGAGAATAGCTAAAACAAAAGCCGATGGCGTGCCTATAGCCCAAAGAAATCGTTTAAGTTTGTTGTGATATTGACAGCGAAAATACAGCGTAACCAGCGTTTCACCTAAAAACCGAAAAGTGCCGCGGATTAGTATTAATGCAGCGATGACTAAACCCAACCACCATATTTGGCTAATTAAAAACATTAACACCAAAATGGTGACCATAATGCGGTAAAAAAAGGCAGCACAACCATAACCATTGAGCCAAATAACTTCGCTATTGAGGTCGTTTGATGGTTTGGTTGGTGTTAAACCGAATAACCACAGTTGCGTGTTTTCTTTAAAGCGCTGTTGGGCGCGCGAAGCCAGATTCGGAATTTGCAATAACTCTGAACAGACATAATAGCCGTCGTAGCGCATGAGTGGATTTGCATTAAAAAGAATACTAGAAACAATACCAATAAAGGCTAAATCAAACAGTCCTAACAGTATTGTATGATAGGCGCCGTTGCTGTCTGAGTTGTATTCAAAAATAGTCAATAGCGCTATAAACAGTATTAGCGCGAAGACCGCAATAAAAATCTCGGTGACAATTCCCGCAAGACTTACATGAATGCGGTGTTTTCGAGAGGTGAAATAAGCGCTGGAACCTACATCCACAAAAGCTGCGGGTAAAAAGCCAAAAAATAATACACCAAATTTACCCACGTGACCGCCGTAGTATTTGGTCATAATAGCGTGAGCGAATTCGTGAATGGCTTTCATGGGTAAATACATGAACGCTAACAAGACTAAATTGAACGGCGAATAAAAATTGTTTTGATAAAACTCTAAGGTTTTGTCCAAATTGCTGGTTAATAACAATAAGCTTGTTATGACCAAGATTAACCCACAAGTAATCGTAAACTTAGAGAAAATGAGCGGCACGTAAGGTGTTAGTTTTTCGGCATATTCATTTGCGCTAAACAAATTAAATTTTGCCAGTAATGGGTTTTTCAAAAACCCGGCCACTCTAGGAAAAAAAGAACTTTCAGAGGCAGTTTGAGCGTGGGTTAGCGAGACAATCTCATTGAGCTTATCGTGTTTGCAAGTAATTAATCCCTGTTTAAGTAGATGAAATAAACCCAGACAAAGACTTTGTTGCTCGTCATCGGTAACCTTGAGTATTTTAAACGCATCAGCAACGGGTATTGTGCTGTGGCTGGAAAGCAATTTGTATAGGTTGTTTTCGAGAAAAAAACTGTCGTTATGAATGGTGCTGTAAATAATGACCCAATTTTTACCTCGATGCACCTGTGTGGTTATATTGGCGCTGGCAGAAATCTGAAAACAAGCGTGTTTAATCCAGAACAGTATTTGCTGATTCATGCGTTACATTCCCAACTGCCAACGATTTAACTGCCACCAGCGAATAAGATCACGAAAGAGAATTTTCCAGAGTGGTTGTTTATCGGTGTTTATCTTGGCTGACCCGGTCATGCCGGGTTTTAATAGTGTCGGAATTATTGCCTGCTGTTTTTCGTCAAAGTTCCAGTGGGTACGCGCTATAAAATAGACCTTATCATCGACAGTCTCTGCTATTGGTGTGACTTCAGAAATAGTAAATGAAATTTCGGCGGACGGTAGCGAAAATAGCTTGAGTAAACCGTGTTGATTTTTCCGAATATAAATAATGTCTTTTTCGCTGATGCGTAAATTCAAATTGTATTCCGTCAAAGGTGCCAGCTCGAAAAGTATTTCACCTTTTTTTACCGGAGCACCCAATAATTGACTAACATCGCCGTGTAAAATAATGCCATCAAAAGGTGCTTTAATTTTTAACCGCGTTAGCCGTTCGTTAATGAGCTCAATTTTGGCTTGGGTTTGTTCACGTTGATTTTTTACGATCTTTGCTTGAACCTGATTAAATTCGGCTAATTCTTTCCGATAGAGCTTATCGTATTCTTGTAACTCGTTTTCGAGCTTTTGTTTTTCAAAATTTAAATCCTTATCATCTAAGGTTGCTAACAAATGCCCGGTTTTTACTTGATCGCCCGCTTTAAAGTGACTGTCTTTGATAAAGCCATCAACTGGTGCAACAAGGGCACGTTGTGAATCGCTGATAATTTCCGCCTTCGTGGTAATGATTAAAGATGTGGGTATATTAAGAATACCCAAAATGGCAATAACTGCTGCGACAACTAATGCTCTTTTTTGCCATTTGGAAAGCTGCGTAAAAAATCCAGCTTTTAGCGAAGCTTGTTTGGGTAATTGAATTCGATGGGAAGTATTAGCTACTGCGTAGCCGAGTTTTTTTACGGGTGAAAGTTGTAAATAATGACGAATTAATAAACTGGTGCCGAGTGTTTGCCAGGCGGTCGTGAGATAGGTGTTGGTTTTTGCATTGGCAGAATTGTGTTGATCAACAAACAAAATACAGGCACAGCCCAGCTCTGTGTCGATGCTAATAACAGCGCCTTGAAGAGGCTTGAGTGGATGATCAATGATAATGTGTTCACAATAAGCTCGGCCGAGTTCGTGGTTATTTTCGGGTTCGCGCTGTAATGTTTTGGTTATATGTTTTGAATACTGTTTAATTAATGGTGATTGAGCGTCAAATTTACTGGAGTCGGAAATCGCAACAATACGGTTGCTGTTTTTTTTGCGTGAAGAAAACAAAGAATAATTAGGCAGTGAAATAACCACGCACTCACATTCAAATTTCTCTTTTAAATCTTTTGCAAGTAAATAGGTCGCGTCGTTAATGTTGATATGGCGTTCAATGATTTTAACCAAACCTTGTATGAGCCGAGTTGGGTCGATTTCGGCACTGGGTTTTGGATGTGCGGGATTTAAGGGTAATTGCTTATGTGGACTGCTTTGGCTGTTATCGGCCTTGAAAAAAAACAACGCCGCAACGTTTTTCATTACACTATTTATGTGTTCTTTTGTGAACGCGCTGTTTCGCGTGAAGACAAAATATAAAATCAAACGCTGTTGACAAGTAACGTCGTTGTTAAAATATATCTCGCTGCTAAAGCAGACATAGTTCAATAAAGACTTTTTGTCGCTGTACAACTGGATTTTTTGGCGCTGTATACACAGTTGTACTAATTTTTCAGCATTGTGTATCTTTTCTTCCAAAGATTCTTGATTTTGCCACAATAAAATGGGCTGGTTTGTCTCGGTCTGCGGTGACTTGTTTGCCGATGACGTGCCATAAACATACGCGCCCGCGACCTTTAATTCGGTAAGAGTCGATGCTAATACCTGAAAGCGCTTGGTTAACCAAAGCTGGGTTTTGGCCGTTAATGGTTGCCCGGCATGAGTGCTGTCGGGCTCAAACGAGTTGACTGCATGGAGGTTGGTATTGAGCGCGGCAATTTTAGTCACAATGTCAGTATCACGGTATTATCAGCAATTTCTACTTTAAGATTAGTTGCTTACCAACGAACAGCAAGGTTAAGAACTGTGTTCAAAAGCGCTGCGTATATCCTTCATAAATTTGTGATGATTTTTAGTAAACCCAATTGTTATAACTATTGTCAGAGCAAGCGTTTGCCAATCACATAAAAATGGAGAATCTTAATGAAAACAAAGGTGTGGTTATCACGAATTTGGGTGGGTGGGCTCGCCTTTGCCTCGTTTGTTCTCAGCGCTTGCGCGGCACAAAACGAGTTGAACGAACACTTCAAGTTTTTGGAGACCATCGAGTCTAACAAAAACATCGTTGAACAAACCATGGATGTTGGAGATTTTGAACTTTCCTACCGTCGTGTGGGTGAGCCTAAGCGCGCTGTTGTGGTCTGGATTCACGGCACGCCTGGTGCTTGGAACGACATTGGCAAGTTAATGGTGAAAGAAGACTTTACCGAATCTACCCTGTTTGTTTCTATCGACCGTCCCGGTTGGGGCAAATCGCAGTACAAAGACAACCCACGTCTTGTTACCGAATTCTCAGAAATTGCCCATTTAATTCGTCCACTTTTACATCAATTGAAAAAAGAAGCACCCGATGTGCCTTTGATTCTTGCCGGGCATTCTTGGGGTGGCTCTGTGGTGCCCGCGGTGGCAGCGGAGTTTCCTTATTGCATTGACGGCTTAGCAATCTTTGCGGCGGGTCTTGATCCTGAATTAACCAAACCGCGTTGGTACAACCGTTTTGCGAAAACCTATGTGGGTAGAAGTATTCTCGGTCAACAAATGTTGGATGCCAATGTAGAAATGTACGCACTTTCGCCAGAAGTCGCTAAGCTTGCGCCCCACTGGAAAGAAATAAACCTGCCAACCGTGGTAGTGCAAGGTATGGAAGATCCCTTGGTGAACCCTGCAAATGCCGATTTTGCCAAATCGGTACTTAACCCAAAAGTGTCGCACGTATTAAAAATAGAAAAGCAAAATCACTTTTTGCACATTAACAGTGTTGACCTCATTCAAAAATGCTTAATGGCCGTTGCCGAAAATAATCTCGACAGCTGCGAAGCCTAAACTTTGTATCTTTTCAGAACCACAGCTTTGGTTGTGGTTCTTTTCTTCAAATACCACTGTTTTTCCTTGTGTTCTCACTCCCGTTATTTTTATACGCTTTAGAATACACAACCCGCCAGCAATAATTTTTTGGAAATTTTTGAGGGCTTTTTAAAATAAAAAACTTACCATTTAAATAAAAGATCTACCATTTAAATGAAAGTGCGTGTTAAAAATTTTGGCTAAAGCATATTCGAACCACTGATTAACGCTGCCACGGTTTAATCAGCGGACAAATAAATGCAAATACGATTTTCAATTTCTTCACCATTTAAATTACTCGCAATGATTGAAGTTTGCATCATGCCTTTGTTTCGATAGAAACTGTGGATGACTTAGAGTTGCTATAAGTTCATTAATACATTACTTGTATTAACGGCGTAAAAAATTAACGAGTGATAGCAACAGTCTTTCAGGATAAGCAAGTTTCAAGGGATAAAAATAAACCCTTAAATAACTAATTTGCGTCGTTTAATACCCATAATTAAATGGCATAACTCTATTGTTTTAGGCAAACATTAACTGCTTCGGTTATTTTTGACGGGTTTTGGAAAGCTTCTGAAGATATTGGTTAATAATGCAAAAGCTAGTAATCAGTTTGAATGGATGATATTCAAAGCGGGGTCGATTAATTTAGCTTTTTAATTAAAAAACCAAGCCTAATTCCAATGTGTTATCAAGTCTAAGTCGTTTAATGTTGTTAACGATGACGACACGTTCTAAGTTACTTGAAATGCAAAAGTATTCAGTATTTCTTATATGCTTCCATAAAACTTTGATCTAAACTTACACTTATTACCATTGAAATTTTAATTTAAAGCCTCATATACAATCATTGACCTAATATTTAAATCATCAAAAAATATATGTTTAACAATAAGTTGGTTTAAATATTGCGTTATAGCCGAAATAGAAACAGTACTCACACAGTGTTTGATAGCTGTTTTTTTACGTGTTCGCATGAACCCGATATATTTCGAGCGCTACAAATATATTCGACGCGAATTTTATTAATATTATAAATTCAATATTGGAGCCCTAAGCTAAAGCAGTGATAAATTTACCCGCAATGCTTAGGGTTCTGCTCAAATTTACGTTGATACGAGGTTTTTCTTCCGGTGCTTACTATTAAGCCAATCGAAAAGTTTTTCAAATTAGAATCCGCCGGTGGCATTTTGCTGATGGTCAGCACATTACTGGCACTCATTTTTGCGAATACCCCCGTTTTAGACTCTCTCTACAAATTATTCATCGAAATTCCTGTAGAAGTTCGCATCGCCGATTTAAACATCGGTAAACCGCTACTGCTGTGGATTAACGATGGACTAATGGCCATCTTCTTTTTACTGGTGGGTTTAGAACTTAAGCGCGAAGCCATGGAAGGAGAATTGTCTGACCCTAAAAATATTATTCTTCCGGGTATTGGCGCGTTTGGCGGAATGGCTGTTCCGGCGTTAATTTACGTATTATTTAACTGGGATGACCCGCGAGTGATCGACGGCTGGGCCGTGCCCGCCGCCACCGATATTGCCTTTGCGCTCGGCGTATTAAGCTTATTGGGGCGTTCAGTTCCCGTTGCATTAAAAGTCTTTTTAACATCCTTAGCAATTTTTGATGATGTAGGCGCGATTATTATTATCGCGATATTTTATACTTCTAAAATATCCTTTGTATCGCTTGTTATTGTGTTGGTATGTATTCCCATTTTATGGATGCTCAATCGTTATCGCGTAGGTCCGCGAGCGCCATACATTGTTATCGGCGTTATTATGTGGGTTGCCATGCTTAAATCCGGCGTACACGCAACACTTACCGGTGTGTTGTTGGCGATGTTTATTCCCATGCGTTTAGACGATGAAAAATCCAGCTCCCCGGTTAAAGAAATCGAACACGGCCTGCATCCTTGGGTGACCTTCTTTGTGCTACCCATCTTCGCCTTTGCCAACTCTGGTATCGACGTACGCAGCCTAACTACAGATCAAGTTTTACACAGTGCACCGGTTGGTATAGCCGCAGGTTTATTTATTGGTAAACAACTGGGTATTTTCACTCTGTGTTGGTTATTTATTAAATTGAAATGGGCACAACTACCCACCAACGTTACCTGGCTTGGTCTTTACGGCACCTCGGTACTGTGCGGCATTGGCTTTACCATGAGTTTATTTATCAGCTCACTCGCCTTCGAACAAACCAGTACAGAAGTCATCTTTGACGAACGTTTAGGGATTTTAGTCGGCTCCTTAGCCTCTGGTTTATTAGGCTACTGGTTAATTAGAAAAGACATTCAGCGGCGTGAAGCAAAAGCGCTAGCAGACCAATAAATTTAATAAAGAGTAAACAACGCCCAATAAAAAACCTCGGCATGCCGAGGTTTTTTATTTATGTGTAGAAAACTCCAAAATCGTTCTGAAGTGACTCGCTGCATAAAATCTGGGGTTGAATATAGGAACCTCTGATTAATCTCCTAAGTCCGGCATAATAAGCCATCAAGCAAATAAAACGGTTTAATCATGGAACAACAAACACTGAACGCCAACGGTTTTGAAAAGTATCGCAAGAAAACTCGTAAGGAGATCTTTCTGGAGCAGATGAATCAAATTCTACCGTGGACGGAATTATGTTCAGTGATTGAAACCTTTTATCCGAAGCCCTCTAAATCCGGCGGTCGTCCCACCATTGGTATCGAACGCATGTTGCGTATCCATTTCCTCCAGCATTGGTTCGAACTTTTCGATCCCGCAGCAGAAGAAGCCCTCTCTGATATTCGGTCTATGCGAGAGTTTGTGGGTATTGATTTAAACCAAGAAGCCGTCCCTGATGAAACAGCGATATGTAAATTCAGACACCTCATGGGGAGTCATAATTTAGAAGAGGAATTATTTCGTTTTTGGTTATCAGAAAGTGCGTTATAAAAGCTTGAAGGAAAATGCTGACGCTATAATGACTAAATGTGCATTGGCAAATATTGTGGTCGCGAAGCGTTATTTGTTAGCGCTGTAATAGACAATGATGCGGTGAATACCGCAGAAATTTATAAAACGTTTTATTTTTATATCAGGTTTTTAATCGTTAAACGGTTTTCTCGAATGATAGCCGATGGATTTTATGGGTTAATCAACGATTCCTCTAACAGGTATTCTTTAGTTAAATTAACGTTGCATTGCTCCAGTAATTTAATGTTAGAGTTTGGTTAGATACAGAGTTTAGGAACCTCTGATTAACCTCCGAGATCTGCCATAATATCTCGTCTGCAAATAAAACGGTTTGATCATGAAACAAC
>NZ_BAAGIE010000015.1:0-114733 GCF_054658275.1 Sessilibacter sp. MAH3
TCTCTTGGTCGGGAGAGGTGCTGACTCTACCAGCTGGCCTCTCAACTACCAATTGCACTTATTATCTGAAACCGCGAAACCTATCCAATAAAACACAGTCAGTAAAACATTGTCAGTAAAATAAATCGCGTTGATTTCAAATTGAAATAAATACACGCTTTTAATTCCTACGCTTTATTTACAATTCCTTGCTTGCGATCTTCCTGTATTTTAAATACTTCAGTTGTGTATTTTTTACGATAAAAAATAATTTTAATCGTTTATGTTTATTTTCGTTAATACAAAAAAAGGCTCCATAAAGAAGCCTTTTTAATGCAATTTATATTGCGCTGGTTATTTTTACAGATTTTTAATTAGCCAACGTGTAAACCGCACTCACGATTTTTAAGAACCTTGGTTGGGTCGTAATAATCGTCTTCGTTTTCAAGACCTTTTTCGTACAAATATTCTTCCATGTCGAGCTCGGTCCAATAAAATACCGGTGCCACTTTAATTAAACCGGTTTTACCATCAATGGTTACTACATCTAAAGAATCTCTAAAGGGAGTTTGTTCTTTTCGAATGGCAGTAAACCAAACCTCTGGTTGATGCTCGCTCATAGCGCGATTAAATGGTTCTAATTTTACTTCTTGTGTGAAGGCATCATGAGCAACGGTATCATCGATATCAGGAATACCGCCAAGAGTAACTTCACGGCGTTTTGCGGTTACACGCGGTGTGTAATAAAACATGTTCAAGTTGAGTTTTTTGATCAAAGCATCTGCAAAACGATAGGTAGCTTCGGTGTTGTATCCGTGGTCAACGCAAATCACCGGCATACTTGGCGCTTGTTCGTTGATCATGTTTAAGATCACGGCTTCGAAGGGACCGAAATTCGTGGTAACCAATGTTTTTTTATTCAATGACAACGCCCAACGAATAATCTCTTCGGGTCTGGCATCTTTGAGTTCGGCGTTGACTTTTGCAATGTCGATATCGGTCATAGTTATACTCCGTCGGAATCGGCCGCGTACAGGCCGAGATAAATCGTAGCGCTATTCTAACATTTTAAGCCTCTAGCTTGTAACGTAAGACTTTGGCAGAATCGCCCAAACCACAGACTGTCATTATTTCACTCCATACTGATCCTATTTATCCGTCTATAGCGAAACTATCTACAACTATCGTTTTACAGCGAACTTTTTGAGTCTTAAACAAGCTATGCCTATCAAATGTATTGGTCACCGCGGCGGCGGTATGTCGGCGGGTTTTGCAGAAAACTCTCTTGCTTCGATCGAGCACGGACTCTCATTGGGTGTCGATGGCATTGAGATCGACGTTTGGGATTGCCAAGGCGAGCTGCTGGTTTTTCACGACCGTCGCCTAGGTCGAGTGTTGTCTGGTAATGAATTATTACTTGAGCTCTCACCTCAAGCGCTAAAAGCTCGCGCCAGAAAGCAAGGCTTTGATCTGCCAACACTGCAAGAAGTTATGACGTTGATTGGCGACCGAGCATTTTTGAACATTGAAATCAAAGGCCCGAACTGCGCACACTTGGTGGCAAAAACGATTGAAGCTCAGGTCATTGATGCGCAAAGAACCTATGAACAGTACGTTGTTTCTAGTTTTGATCATCACCAGATTCAAAACCTACTCACCATCAATGAGCGTATTCCTCGCGGCGTACTTATTGAAGGTGTGCCTTTAGACATTATCGCGTCCTGCAAAGCCTTAAAAGCTCACTTTTTAGGCGCCGGACTGACTTACATTCGACAACATCTGATTGATGACAGCCACCGTATCGGAACCGAATTTTGGGTGTACACCGTTAATCATCTCGACGACATCAGACACTTAGACGCCATGGGAGTCGACGCTGTATTTACGGATTTGCCGCAACTAATGATGAACCCAGAATTGGCTGAGGTGGTTTAGGCGAAGAGTCGAGTTACTGAATCTTGTCGCCGGTTGTGAGAGGTTGAGCAGCGAGGGCATCGACAATGGCGGATTCTAAGCTCTCGTAGGATTCAAGTTCGTTTTGCTGGTCTGCGCCAATACATAATAAAGCGCGCGTAGGCTCTGCATCTAGAGTGGGATCTGTAAGCACATCATCAACCACTGCATAACAGTGAATATCGTTGATGAATTTTGCAACCAATCGCTCACGCCAAACGCCTGCCTCAGGCCCGGTTAACATGACTTGTACAGGCGGATACTTCAGCTCCACCAAGGCTTGTAGCAAACTGTCGTGTAACTGCGGTTGCAACTCAATGGATGTCCACAAGGCCTGCAAAATTTCTCCGGCCTTATCAAAATAACGTTGCTCAGAAGACAAATTACCCAAACGAGCAAAAACCTTAGCAGCGATGCCATTACCCGCAGGTGTTACTCGATCGTAAATGGGTTTACTGCGATAGATCAGCTGCTCGTGTTCGTCACTGCTGAAATACAAGCTACCGGTTTCGGGATCATTGAAGTTATCCATAACGAAATCGGCAAGTTGAACCAACAATCGGAAATCTTGATCTCGCCAGTTAGATTGCAGCGACTCCAATATGGCATCCATTAAGAACACGTAATCGTCCAAGAAACCCAGAATCTTCGCTTCGCCACCTTGCCAAGTCGCGTAGAGGCGACCGTCGATCCACAGATTGTGGCTGATAAAATCCAAACATTCTTGAGCGGCATTGATCATCGATACATCATTCAAGATGCGACCCGCTATCGATAAACCACGGATTGCCAAGGCATTGCTGGCGCACAAAATCTTATGATCGCGCTCAGGTGCGGGACGTCGTCGTCGAGCGGCCAACAATTTCGCCAAAGCACGTCGATAAACTTGGTTAACAACTTTTGGCTCGATATCTAAAACAGACACCACATCGGCAACGCGTCCCACGATTTGCAGATGCCACAATCCCAAAAAGTTGGGCATGCCTTGCCATTTGCACAGTATCGACATAACTCGATATTCGATGGGCGTTAACAGACGTTTAAGCTCTTCGGTTTGCCAGCAGTAATAACCGCCATCGCCGCGTTCGCTGTCGGCATCCAGCGCGCTGTAAAAAGCACCATAACCGTTGGACATTTCTGCGCACATCCAACTGGCAATACCCTGCGCCGTTTTGGCAAACAATTGCGAGTTAAACACCCGCGCTGATTCCGCATAGATAGCCAGTAGCGAAGCGTTGTCGTAAAGCATTTTCTCAAAATGAGGAATGCTCCAAGTGGCATCCGTGGAGTAACGAAAGAAACCTCCGGCAAGAACATCGCGAATGCCGCCTCGGGCCATCATGGCTAAGGTCAACTGCAAGTGTTGTCGAGCACGCTTACCCAGTAGTGAATCTTCACGGCCAGCAATCATTAATCGCTGTAATTGGAATGACAACGCAAATTTTGGCGCTTCACCAAAGCCGCCGTGTTGTGGGTCGGCTTGTTGCAGCAGATTACGAACCGCCGCCTGGGCAGGATCTAATGAAAAATATTCCGAAGGAATAGGCTTTTGAATATGTGCGTCGAGCTGATTGTAGCCATTTCTGACCTGTTCGATCATCGCGTGATACTGTTCTTGATCACCGTGATAAAAACCAAGCACACGCTGCATTAAATCAGCAAAACCTAATTGAATGGTATTGGATGTTGGCGGGTAATAGGTGCCAACCACAAAAGGGTACAAAGTCTGCGGACACAAAAATACCGTGAGTGGCCAGCCACCGGGTTGGCCCGCTAATAATTGATGACCGGTTTGGTAAATATCATCAATGTCTGGACGTTCTTCGCGATCGACCTTAATACAAATAAAATTTTCGTTAAGTTCGCGAGCAATTGCAGGACTGCTAAAGGTCTCACTGGCCATAACTCGGCACCAATGATTAGCGCTATAACCTACAGAAAGGAAAATCGGTTTGTTGGACAGGCGTGCATCCTCGAGAACCTTTGGGCTCCAAGTCTGCCAATGAACGGGGTTGTCTTTGTGTTGCAACAAATAAGGGCTGGATTCTTCAGCCAAAATGTTTGCATAAGAGGTCATCAATTTTTGCCTGTCCTGACATTTTTCTGAGACAAAACAACGAGAATTTGGGTTTCTTATTCCAAAAAAATTGTTAAGTAAACAGAAATAGCACGTTCCGTGCTGAAAATCCCTGACGCGCTCATCGCTTATGAAATTTTGCGCAAAACGGCTTTGTACCGAACTTTAGGCCAAGTGTCTACTTTATCAATCTAACTTTACTTGAACGCTAATAATTTATTTTCGAATAAATTTAGCGTAAACAGATCTATAAATATCGAAGAATTTTTTCGTTTTATTTTTTACAATAAATAAGAATATTTATTTCGGTAATAAACCACACTGATCTAATTGTTTTTGCCATAACTGAGTATGCAAACCTACTGCTCGATTAAAGCGGCTCCATAAACTATCGGGATTTTCAACAGACCAATTACTTTGCCAATATCGATTAAATTCAACCACTTGCGGGCTATTCTTAGAATCCATCAAATCTACATTCAATAATTCTAATTCAAGAACTAAAGGTTTCGTCGATTGATGAATCAACGCTAAATAAGGCTGAACTTCACCAATGTAAAATTTTAAAAATACATTTTCTAAAACACCAGCTTGGCGGTTTTTTTGCTGGTTAAAGCATAATGGTCTCGCATTCAGCCGATCTGTCATCGCATCATTTAAAACATTTAATCTCGATAAAGCCAATTTTATTGAAAGTAGCAATTTACCTAAATATTTTTCAGAACCGATAACCTGATAATTAAATTCTATATTTTGAGATGGAATGATTTTTCGATTTAGCCAATCGGCCTTAGATTTATTTAATTGTTGCAGCGCTGCAATCAGTTCTGATGGTTTTTGTGAATTGGGTTCAAGAGATTTAGACGCAACTGAAAATAAATTGTGAAATTCGTTACTCGCCCACAACGCATTCCACACTACATTGGGTCTTTGCTGAATTTTATCCACTAGCACCTGCGTTAATTTTTGCGTCAAATCATCTTCGGGCTCATGTATTTCTAAATAGGCCAAACACTCTTGTAAGAGTTGAATAAATTCCGCTTCGTAAATCCATCGCTGTGAATGACTCATGAATTGGCCGAGGCTACTGTTACGTTCGCCTATCAAACGCTGTAATTGGCACGGCGTTAATTCAAGAAATTCCAGAATATCAATACTTTGAGCGACTAATTCGATGGTTAATTCACGACGTGAAGGAAACTCCTGCAATTCAATTGTGGAGCGGTCTGCAAGGGTCAAATTCAACGCATTACTCAGGCGGGATTGATAGCGGTCGAACATAGACTCTGCTAGATCGGCTTGTTTGCACGACGTGAGAGAGCACAACAAAACTGCTGCCGCTATGTGCTTCAAGACTCTCGAAACACTTAGTTTATTTTCCGCAAAACTCATTGCTATTGGTTTCTATTGGACGCTTATATTGCTTAAACGAATTTTAATCGGCACGCTAAATAACAAGACTCAACAAATAACAAAAAAACACCATAGATACGCAAACATCTGCGACAAGGTTTTGCATTTAACCGGTGCACTAGACACAAAAAAACCGGTACAAGTACCGGTTTTTTTAAACGCGCGTTGAAAATTAAATTTCTTCGCCGTGCGCTTGTTTATCTGCGTGATAAGAAGAACGAACTAAAGGCCCACACGCCGCATGGACAAAACCGAGCTCTTGGGCTTTTTGCGTGTACTCCTCAAACTCTTCTGGCGTCACATAACGATCTACCGCTAAATGATCTTTAGAAGGCTGTAGGTACTGACCGATGGTGAGCATATCAATATTATGTTCACGCATGTCTTTCATGACTTCGAATATTTCTTCTTTGGTTTCACCCAATCCAACCATAAGCCCTGATTTGGTTTTCACATCGGGACGCATGGCTTTGTATTCTTTTAACAGTTTCAGCGACCATTGGTAATTTGCACCCGGACGCGATTGTCGATACAGGCGAGGAACCGTTTCTAGGTTGTGGTTGAAAACATCGGGCGCTTCTTTGGCCAAAATATCTAGAGCTATGTCCATTCGACCTCGAAAATCTGGGGTAAGGATTTCCACCTGAAGATTCGGCGATAGAATTCTCGACTCGCGAATGCAATCTGCGAAGTGTTGTGCGCCACCGTCACGAAGATCATCGCGATCAACCGACGTGATTACCACGTACTTTAAGCCCATTTCAGCAATTGCTTGAGCAAGATGCGCAGGCTCACCGGGATCGAGTGGATTTGGCTTACCATGGCCAACGTCGCAAAATGGGCAACGACGGGTACAGATGTCGCCCATAATCATAAAGGTTGCGGTTCCGCCACTGAAACACTCACCTAAGTTAGGACAACTCGCCTCTTCACACACGCTGGATAGGCCATTTTTGCGCAGAATCTTCTTGATACGATCAACTTCTGGGGATGCAGGAAGACGCACTCGAATCCAATCTGGTTTACGCTGGAAACTGTCGCTAGCAATCACTTTTACCGGAATACGTTCAACTTTATCGGCGTTTCTCAGTTTTTCCCCTTGCTTGTGGCGCTGGGTACGTTTAACCGGCTGGATTTCAGGAGTGGTCATGGCGTTCTCTAGTTATAGTGAATCAATTTGTGCAACGCGCACTGCTTTGCAGCAATGATAATCAATTTACGGAAGTACAGGTAACTCAGTTGAGTATAATGCGTGATTGTATCGCAAATTTGCCATAAAGGACTCGATCAGTTTTGATTGTACTTGGCAAATTAGTTGGCAATCTGAAGGACTTTCGCCCGACAAGCAATCTTTTACCTGAGTCATGGCTAAACCCGCATAACCACAAGGGTTTATCGCTAAAAATGGGGACAAATCCATAGCGACATTCAACGCCAAACCATGAATGCTGTTGCCGTTTCTCACACGTAAACCAAGGGACGATATCTTATGCTCTCTGGCGTCTTTTTCAACATAAACACCCGGCGCATCGGATTTTGGATAGCTGTTAATGTTGAAGGCCGATAAGGTATCAACCACCGTTTTTTCAATCTGTGTGACCAAATCCCGTACGCCCAATTTGGCGCGACGAAGATTGATTAGGGGATAAGCAATAATCTGCCCAGGACCGTGATAAGTAACCTGACCACCACGGTCAGATTGGATAACCGGAATAGCTCCGGGGTTGAGCAGATGTTCTGCCTTACCAGCCTGACCTTGAGTGAATACCGGCGGATGCTGCAACAGCCATAACTCGTCGATAGTATCGGGCTCACGCGCATGGGTGAAGTCCAACATGGCTTGCCAACTCTGTTGATAATCAACAAGTCCGAGTTGGCGAATAATGAGATCGGTAGTGCCGCGAAGCTCTATAGACACGAAAAATCCTAACGGGCGTTTGTTTCAAAGCACCATTTTAACCAATTTGTTGGACTTTAGGTCATCAAAAATTGCTTGTAGTTGGTCAACGCCGGTCGCTTCTATGGTAACCGTCAATGATTGAAAGGTACCCTTAGCACTATCACGAATGACAATCGTCTCTGAATCGAATCCGGGTGCATGTCGATGGAAAACTTCCACTACCAACGCATGCAGATCTTTACCGGCGGTACCCATAACCTTAATGGGGTAGTCAGGACAAGGAAACTGAATTTTAACGTCTTCTGGATTTACATCTGCCATGGTTTGAAGCCTGTGGTCTACTGAATTTAGGACTTAATATCATTAAAGAAGAAGCCATCGACTAGCTTAATGAGCATTAGTCAGTGGCTTCGATAAGAGCTTTTCATCAACGCCTAACTGGAAAACAAGTTGATAAAGAACAGCTTTAATCCATCCCAAAGACGCGCTAGAAAACCGGCTTCTGCCACGGCATTAGCAGCCAACAGAGAGTGTTTGGCTACAACTTCACCATCTAAGGTGATAGTGACTTCACCCAACGCTTGGTTTTGCTCGATAGGCGCTCTTATGGTTTCGTCGATACGAATGTCTGATTGAAGGTTTTTACCGGAACCTCGTGGAATGGTCAGATCGAGATCTGCACCAACGATCAAATCGACATGATTGTCTTGGCCCGCCCAAACTCGTGCGGTGGCTAAGACCTCATCGGCAGAGAACTGCTTGTGCGTTTCGTAGTAACGAAAACCGTGGGCTAGGAGTTTCTGAGACTCATCCGCACGTGCACTTTCAGAACGCGTTCCCATAACCACTGAAATCAATCGCATGTCGTCGCGAACGGCAGAAGCTACCAAGCAGTAACCAGCCTCGTTGGTATGACCGGTTTTAATACCGTCAACCGACTTATCCCTAAATAAAAGTTTATTACGGTTCGATTGGGTTTTTGTCTCTTCACCAGGAGCACCGTAGGTAAATTCTTGTTCTGAATAAATGTTGTAATGCTCAGGATGATCATTGATTAAAGCCCGCGCTAGCAGTGATAGATCCCAAGCAGTGGTGAGATGACCTTCGGCGGGCCAACCTGTAGAGTTTTTAAATTGTGTATTGTTCATACCTAACAGAGCAGCTTGTTGATTCATAATATCAACAAACGCTTCTTCACTTCCGGCGATATATTCCGCCAGAGCGACGGTCGCATCATTACCGGATTGAATGATCACGCCGCGCAACAAATCTTTAACAGAAACTTCGGTGCCCTCGCGAATAAACATTCTTGAGCCACCCATTTTCCAGGCGCGTACACTAATGGGCACCATATCGGTCATATTGATATGACCTCGATCGATTTCGCCTGAAACAATGTAACTCGACATCATTTTGGTGAGACTTGCAGGAGGCAATGGCTCGTGAGAATTGTGTTCAACCAAAACTTCTCCCGTGGCAGCATCAATTAAAAGATAACTGGACGCCGCTAACTGGGGAGGCGCTGGAATAATCAGTTGTTGGGCTGAAGCAGAATTCACTGCAACGAAAAAAATAACGAATAAAGACCAAAAAGATCGTGTTAAAAAATTAGACATATTATTAAAAATAAGTACTTTTATCTGGGTGGATTGTTTGGAGACTATGACCTAGCAAGCGCAAAAAAAGTTTTATGCACACAGTCATTCATGCAACTGGAATAAAAACACGAACAAGCATTTTAAGTAGACGTGCTTTTTCTTTAACAATTACTGCAAAGCGTAAGCACCTTATCAAACCAAGAAGCACTTCGCTAATATCTGCGACAAAATTATTTTGATTCCATATACAAAATTCAATAGCAAACCCTGATTGACTTGAAGTTTCCAGCGACTTAGGTAGGTGTCGCCAACGTCAAGAACGATAAGCAATTGAAATTATGAAGAAATTAGAAATCGCACTTTTAATTTCTGTCCTCTGATAAATCACGGAGGCGTTAATCTGCGGTTTCAATAATTTAAAATATGCACACGGGTTTTATTCGTAAACCAGATGATGACCCGTGACATTACTTTGCGTCAGAAGATTTCGCAGTTTTGCCAATTGCAAATTATCGACAATGGGGCCAATACGAACTCTGTACAATCGTGTTTGTGGATCAGGTGTATTGATAATGACCGGTGAACCGGTAATAACGGCGATATTTTTTCGATGCAACTCTGCCGCTTGCTGGCTTGAGAAAGCACCGACCTGTAGATAAGTATTTTCTGGTAAAGCGGAGCCTTCTGAAGCTAATGGCGCCGGTGGTTCATTGGAGACTCTGGGCGCAGGAGAAATAATACCGGTACCTTCTCCGTAAATTAAATTCTCTTTTTGCCAAGCAATAGGATCTATAGCCACCACTTCAACATTTGCTGTACCTGCATTTAAAAATCCAAGCTTTTTAGCAGCGGTGTACGAAAGATCGATAATCCTGCCGGAATGGAACGGGCCTCGATCATTAATACGAACAATTACCTTGCGGCCATTTTCAAGGTTGGTTACTTGCACATAAGACGGGATTGGTAAGGTTTTATGCGCGGCGGTCATACCGAACATATTATAAACTTCGCCGTTGGCGGTATTGTGGCCGTGGAATTTTTTTCCATACCAGCTGGCGAATCCTCGCTCGCGATAATTTTGCGCACTCGACAGGACATGATAGGTTCGACCGGCAACGCGGTACGGGCTTTTATTACCAGCACGAGTTATTTCTTCGGGAATGGGCACCGCGTCGGGAATGTGATCGACAGCGTAAGACTGATCAGGTGCGCTATCGTGTTGTTGGGAATAGCGCCCCTCGTTATTTGACTCTTGCGGAACCGGCGTTTGTTGGGAGGTATTGTCATAGGATTTGAATGCACAGCCGCCGATAAATAGAACCAGTGTAAGCACAATAAGTTTAAAGCTTATAAAAAAGCTCTTTCCACAAAATACAGTATTTCCCTGAAAAAACACGCTTTACACCCGATGACAATAATCGAAGTTTTGTAGCATACCACGATCAATTACCGCGGCGCCGAAGTTAGGTTGATTTTACGTATGGCAGTAACCCGCGAGTTATCGTGATTACTGCCCATAAAAACCGTAGTTGATTAGAAACGTGAAGATCAATAAATTGCTAGAATGTTTTTTCGGCTTTCGCTTTTTTAATTTCTTCAGCTAACTGATACACCGCCATAGCATACATGGTTGAGCGATTGTAGCGAGTAATCACATAAAAATTATGGAAACCCGCCCAAAACTCCGACCCTTTTTCACCTTCAAGCTCAAAAACTCGCAAGGGAGTTGGTGGAGCTTGTATCGATGTTAACGAAAATCCAGCCTGGGTAATTTCTTCAAGACTGCGAGAAGGTTTTAGATCATCACTCAAAAGCGTTGCATCAAAGTTATCATCTACACGGACGCGATCGGTAACGGGTTGATTAGCCTGCCAACCATGAACCTTAAAGTAGTTGGCTACCGAACCAATAGCATCGACGGGATTGTTCCAAATATCGATAAAAGCATCGTCGTCAAAATCTTTGGCGTAAGCACGATAGCTCGACGGCATAAATTGACCGTAACCCATGGCACCGGCGTAAGATCCGGTAAGGTCAACTGGTGATTTACTCTGCTCACGGGCTAACAACAGGAACTCTTTGAGTTCTTTGCGAAAAAATTCAGAGCGCGGCGGATAATCAAACGCTAATGTTGATAAGGCATCAATGACTCGGTAACCACCGGTGTTGTTACCATAGCGCGTTTCAACGCCAATAATAGCCACAATCATTTCGGCAGGAACACCAAAGGTTTGTTCTGCTCTGGCCAAGGTCTCCTGATTGGCAATCCAAAAATCAACGCCTAAAGAAATTCGAGACTCAGTGACGAAAATGTTTCGGTACTCTTTCCAAGGCTTACTTTTTTCAGCCGGACGAGCGATGGCTTTTAAAATAGAATCTTTTCGCACGGCGTCATCGAACCAAGCGTTAAGTTGTTCTTTGTTGAATCCGTACTCCGAAACTAGCTCATCAACCAATTTTTGCTTTTCGGGATTATTAGAATAATCTCCAGCATAGGCTACCGTCGCAGCAGCACTAAGAGCCGTGCTAAAAACCGCTAAATTAAAGCCGCGTTTAAGGGTTACAAAATTTATCACTGACTCTCCTACCATTTCTTACCTAGGCTTTAGGTGTATTTAAGGTTCCTTACGACGCTGGGTTGCCACCGCCATTAAAAGACCAAAGCCCATCATTAACGTCAACAAAGAAGTTCCACCATAACTAACAAAAGGCAAGGGAACGCCCACAACCGGTAGTAATCCTGAAACCATGCCGATATTAACGAAGATATAAACAAAAAGCGTGAAGGTAATACTGCCTGCGAGTAAACGACCAAACGTTTTTTGCGAAGTTGCCGCAATCATAACGCCGCGAGTTAGCACTAAAATATAAAGCCCTAACAAACAAAGCACACCTTCTAAACCGAATTCTTCCGCTAATACGGCAATAATAAAATCGGTATGGCTCTCTGGTAGAAAATCTAATTGCGATTGAGTTCCGTTAAGCCAACCTTTGCCGGTAATTCCACCGGAACCAATAGCGGTTTTTGACTGAATGATATTCCAGCCAGCACCCAATTTATCGGCCTCTGGATTCAGCAAGGTTAGAATTCGGGTACGTTGATAATCGTGTAAAACAAAATGCCACGCAGGCCAAGCACTGGCTAGTACTAATCCCAAAGCAGAAATAATGTAACGCCAAGGCAGCCCCGATAAAAACAACACAATGAGACCAGACATCGCAATCAATAACGATGTACCCAAATCAGGCTGTTTAAGAATCAGAACACTGGGAATTATGACCAACACCAACGTGAAAAATATGTGTTTAAAACGTGGCGGCAACATACGTCGAGACAAATACATAGAAATCGTCAACGGCATTGCAAGCTTGAGAATTTCAGAAGGTTGAAACCTAAAGCCGCCCAGATCGAGCCATCGCTGGGCACCTTTTGCACCCACGCCAACCACCAACACGGCGGCGAGCAAACCGACACCGGCCACATACAAAAGCCAGCACCACCGCTCTAAAAACGACAAGTTAAACTGCGCGATGGTGAACATCACACAATAACCCACCGCGAAAAATACCGCCTGCCGCTTAATGTAGTGAATATCTGCGCCGCCGGCGCTGTAGAGTACAACTAGGCCGAATCCTGTGAGCGCCAACAAAAGCACTAACAGAGGTAGATCGATATGAATTCGACTCCAAAAAGTATCTTGACGCTGAACATCCCAGGAGGTCCCCGGTAATCGACGCAAAAAATCAGCCGTTGACACCCGGAAGCTCCTGTTGTTTTTCGGAAGGATTTTTATCGCTGGAAATCTGCTGTCTCGCCTTTTCTTCTTCAATCGCTAAGTAGGTTTCAACCACCTTACGAACAACCGGAGCGGCTTCGGAAGATCCACCTTCGCCGTTTTCAACAATCACGGCAACAGCAATTTTGGGGTTATTAAGAGGTGCAAAACCAACAAATAATGCATGATCTCGATTTCTTTCAGACAGGGCGTCACTGTCGTATTCTTCGTCTTGAGCAATACCGACGACCTGAGCAGTGCCTGACTTTCCCGCCATTTTAAAAGACATATCGCGTCCGACTCGATAAGCCGTACCACGTGGATGATGCATAACCTCACTCATAGCATTAAAAATATAATTCCAGTGACCATCGGCTACGTCTAACAACATTTTTGAGTCTGCCGAGTCTGCAACTACCGGATCAACATTTTGTGCTATTCGTGGTTGAATTCTTTTTCCGCGATTGGCTAGGGTTGCGGTCATTTCCGCCAATTGCAGGGGCGTTGCCAGCACATCACCCTGACCAATGCCAACGTTTAACGTGTCACCGGGAAACCAAGGCAAACCGCGGTTTTGTCGCTTCCAAGTTCTAGACGGCCAAATGCCTTTTCGCTCACTGGGAAGATCAATGCCGGTGTAATCGCCCAAGCCAAACTGACTTCCAAACTCATGCAATCTGTCGATACCTGAACGATAGGCAAGGTCGTAATAATAAGTATCGCAGGATTCACGAATGGCGGAATTCATATCGACCCGACCGTGACCGCCTTTTTTCCAATCGCGATATTTTCGCTCTTCGTTATCGAGCTGATAAAAACCCGGATCATAAATCGCGACATTAGGATCGACCACACGATGATAAAGACCGCCCAAAGCCACCATGGGCTTGATGGTTGAGCCAGGCGGGTATTCGCCTTGAATGGCGCGGTTAAATAAGGGCAAGTCTCGTGACCCAGTCAGTCGGTTATAGTCAGAATGACTGATTCCGGTAACAAATAGGTTGGGGTCGTAACTCGGCGAGCTAACCATGGCGAGAATGCCACCGGTTTCGATTTCAATCGCGACAATTGCGCCGCGACGGCCATTTAAAGCCTCTAAACCGGCGCGTTGTACTTGGCTATCAAAATACAGATGTAAATTCTCACCAGGCTCAGGCGGTGTTTGTTCAAGTACGCGGAGCACTCGGCCTCGGGCGTTAGTTTCTACGTTTTCAAAGCCAACTTTGCCCAGCAATAAATCTTCGTATTGGCGCTCTAAACCAATTTTACCGATCGTGTAGGTTCCACTGTAACGCTTATATTCTTCTTCAGAAAACGAGCGAAGTTCACGTTCGTTAATACGGCCAACGTAGCCTACCGTATGTGCATAGAGGTCGGCCATTGGGTAATGGCGAACGAGCTGTGCATCTACTTCCACACCTTCAAGGCGATACTCGTTAACAGCAACTCGGGCGATTTCTTCTGGTGTGAGCTGGTAACGCAAAGGAACTGCTTCGAAAGGACGGCGGCGTTGTTTTAATCGAGAGTGAAATTTTTCAACGTCGCCTTCATCAAACTCAACCAATTCCGACAAGACTTGAAGAGTTTCGTCGAGATTACCGACGCGCTCCTTAACAATACTGAGCGTATAACTGGCTCGATTATCGGCAAGTAAAATGCCGTTACGATCGTAGATGAGGCCACGGGTAGGTGCTAAAGGACGAACGTGAACGCGATTGCGCTCGGATTGAGTGACATAGTCGTTATAGTGAACAACCTGTAAACTGTAGAAACGCACTACCAGAATTGATAATAAAACAATCATAAACAAAGCAATTACAAACAATCGATTTCGAAAAATCCTCGCCTCTCGAAAATGATCTTTTAATGTTTGTTGTTCGCTCATGTGTTTTGCGACTGTTCCGTCAAATACCTTAGCGGGACTGAATACCCAACTCTGGATGTTTTTTATATAGCCGCGCAGTTAATGCACGTTAAAGACTGATCTTACAAATTGCTCTAGTTTAGAAAACAAAACACTCAAACTCAGCCAATATTAGCATAAAGGCCTTTCGTTCAAGCTTAGACAGTTTTTGAATATTTCTCTAAATCTAGCCACAAAAGACCGCCATCAAATGCTCAGGCAGCCTCTGACCAGAATTATTCAATAATGTTTAAAGGAAATTCTGATTCATTCAGAATTTTTTAGCGATACAAAAAAAGCGTCACCAACGTCAATCACCATACATCATTAAGCTTTTTACACTGCGATTAATTCATCAATGCATTAATCACAGATTCCTTAATATTATTTATGGTACGGGTGATTATTTAAAATACTTACAGCTCGGTAAATTTGTTCGGCCAGCAAAATTCGCACAATAGGATGCGGTAATGTCAAGGCCGATAACGCCCACTTTTGCTGAGCACGAGCTATACAATCTGGGGATAAGCCGTCTGGACCGCCCACTAACAAAGTGATGTTGTGGCCATCCATTTTCCAGCGATAGAGTTGCTGAGACAAAACCTCGGTACTCCACGGTTTCCCCGATAAATCCAACGCTACAACCCAATCTTTTTCATCGATGGCATCAAGCATTCTTTTGCCTTCATCAGAAATAGCTGTAGCGGTTGATTGGTTTTTGCCACGATGAGCCAGAGCCAGCTCGCGGATTTGCAGATCGATTTCACGGGGAAGGCGTTTAACATATTCGTTCACGCCCGCAGTTACCCAGTCTGGCATCTTGGTGCCGACGGCTAGGATGGTAATTCTCATAACAACTCAGTTTCTAACGATTAGAAGCCATCACACAGAATTGGAACTGACTTGTGGCGTTTCAATACGGTGCTTAGGCGCCTTAGACCACAATTTTTCTAAATCGTAGAAATCTCTCATAGCAGGCATCATGACATGCACTACGATATCGCCAAAATCGACTAATACCCATTCGCCTTGATCTTCACCCTCAACACCAAGAGGCATAATCCCGTGAGATTTCGCTTCGCTGGCAACGTGTAGAGCAAGAGATTTGACGTGTCGGTTGGAAGTACCACTGGCAATGACCAAGGTATCGGTTACATCGGTGAGTTCTGCTACATCTAGTTCGACGACATCCTTGGCTTTGAGATCACTGAGCGCCTCAAATACAACGCTTTTAATGTCGGTAGGAATGGTTTCGGTCATCTATCCTCGCGAATTTTAATGAAAAATAATCAAAATAGACGCGCTAACACAGGCGTCGTCTAATCATTGTACTACTATCTGCCAAGATCTACAGGTTTAAATAATAGCTGCTCGGCGAAAAGTTATGGATGGTAAAGCTTGTGTGACTTTATGTAATCTAAAACTGCATCTGGAAGTAAAAACTGCGGTGAGCGATCATCCTTTAAAAGCGCTCTGATGTCGCTGGATGAAATCGGCAACATGCGCAGCTGTGTGCAAAAAATCTTTCCTGCAGGCGATGCTTGTAAGTCACTCAGCTCAAAAGATTGATGCATTTTTAAAAACTCCCCCACCTCGCCGGATACAGGAAAGTCGTAATCTGGCCGCTGCACAACAATGATGTGCGCACAATCTAAAAGCTCTCGCCAGCGATACCAAGAGCTGAAATTCACCAAAGAATCTGATCCCATAATCCAACACAGCGACTGATTAGTCATGAGCTCCGATCGGATTTCTATCAAGGTATCGTAAGAATACGAAGGCCCATCGCGTTTAAGTTCGCGATCGTCAACCATCAGTTCACTACAGCTTTGCACCGCGAGATTAACCATCGCCAAACGGTCTTCGGCACGACAATGGTAGTTACTTTTATGAGGCGGAATACTGGCAGGCAACAATCGCATCTCAGCGAGATGCAACTGCTGTTTAATTTCAAGAGCAAGTCTTAGGTGGGCGTTGTGAATGGGGTCGAAGGTTCCGCCCCAAACACCAATTAGTTGTCTTTGTAACTGTTCTTGTCGCTCACCCATCAACGTTATTGAACCTAAACTCGGACGTGGCCGTCTCCGTAAACCACCCACTTCTGGGAGGTTAGACCTTCAAGACCAACCGGGCCGCGAGCGTGGATTTTGTCGGTAGAGATACCAATTTCGGCACCCAGTCCGTATTCAAAACCGTCTGCGAATCGAGTCGATGCATTCACCATAACCGAGCTTGAATCCACCTGGCTGACGAATTGTCGAGAGCGGGTATAGTCTTCGGTAACAATCGACTCAGTATGTTTAGAGCTGTACTGGTCAATATGATCCATGGCTTGAGCCATGTCATCGACGATACGAATGGACAACACTGGTGCCAAATATTCGGTCGCCCAATCCTCTTCGGTAGCGGCATTGCACTGGATTAACGCTTGGGTTTGCGCACAACCACGCAGCTCAACACCTTTCTCTAAGTAAGCTTCTGCTAAGCGCGGTAAAATTTCCGCAGCTACGCCTTTGTTTACCAGTAGTGTTTCCATGGCATTACAAACACCATAGCGGTGGGTTTTTGAATTCATAGCGATATCGAACGCCTTATTTAAATCGGCTCGATCGTCGATATAAACATGGCAAATACCATCAAGATGCTTGATGACAGACACTTTAGCGTCGGCACTGATGCGCTCGATCAAGCCTTTGCCGCCGCGCGGTACAATCACATCAACATACTCGGGCATGGTAATTAAGTGACCAACGGCTTCGCGGTCGGTGGTGGAAACTACTTGTACCACACCGGCTGGCAATCCCGCTTTTTCTAAACCCGCTTGAATGCATTGGGCAATGGCCTGATTGGAATGCAGCGCTTCTTTACCACCGCGCAAAATAGTTGCATTGCCAGACTTTAAGCACAGGCTGGCGGCATCAATGGTAACGTTGGGTCGTGATTCGTAAATAATGCCAACAACGCCTAAAGGAACACGCATTTTGCCCACTTGGATGCCACTGGGACGGTAGCGCAAGTCAGTAATTTCACCGCACGGATCAGGCAGTGCAGCAACCTGCTCAAGACCTTCAATCATGCTGTCGATTCGCGCTGGCGTAAGCTCAAGTCGATCGAGAAGAGCGCTGTCTAAACCCTGCTCTTTTCCCGCAGCTAAATCCTTGGCGTTTGCTTCGGCAAGCGCGTCGCGAGAAGCATTGAGAGCCTCAGCCGTCGCTAAAAGTGCTGCGTTTTTGGTTCCAGTTGTCGCCGCAGCGATCACTCTGGAGGCAGCGCGAGCATTCTTGCCAAGCTCTATCATGTAATCTTTAACAGACATAGCGATCCCTTGATTTTATTGTTGTCGTATTCATTTCGAATCACACCCATCGCTGGGTGCATATGATTGTTCACCCTGAAGACCCACATATCCATATACACAACGGAAGCTTGCGGAATAATTGCGGTCATTTTAACGGTAAATGATTGCTCATGTGAACTTGTCTTAAAGTGGAAGCTTACCAGCAAAGGCTAATGTCGACTGATACGATCAATCTGATCTGATATCCGCTCTACACGTTCAACGGGATCGCTCAGCTTGATCAATTCCACCTGCTCGGCACGGCTGATTGGCAAAAGCAGTGTCAAAAACCAGCCCAACTGATTGACAGATTGAATGCTTGGGAGCTTCAACAATTGAATTTGTGGGTGCGTGGCCAAAGAGTCGTAAATCGCTCGCAAACCATCGTATTGGTCATCGATAGCAATTATCTCTTCGCTGGCAAGATATTCTACCTGTGCACGCATTAGTTGATTGTCTTCTACCCAAGTCTTTAAAACTCGGAATTTTCGACTACCCAATACTTTGATGTGCAGTAAACCGTTTTCACCCTGGCTCCAATCAACGATATTAGCGACCACACCCACGTTATAAATCATGGCCGCTGCGCCAACCTCATTTCCATCACGAATAGGCACAACACCAAAGACACTACCGTTTTTGACGCAATCTTTGATCAATTGTAAATACCGTTGCTCAAATATCTGCAAAGGCAGTGTCATTTCGGGAACCAACAGAGTGTTGAGTGGGAATAATGCGATTTCTTCGGTCGATGACATTGACGAACACCAAGAGTTAATAGAGATAAAACAAATTATGCACAGTTAGCAAGCATTCACTTTCAAGATTGTTACTTGGCACCAGCGGCACCGGTAAACCTACCGAAATACCACCGCCAAATTCCACAGCAAGCAGAATGCGGGTGCATTGATTTCAGCCATCATTCAGGCACTGTGAACTAGTCTTTGTTTCTATACAAATCGGCGGCTAGAAACAGGCGCGCAAATTTAAACTTGCTTTGGTAAGACATGTACCGCGCACTTTTCAATCTATGCGAGTAAAAACAACACTTATTGCCCGAATTCCATAAGCATTTAGGGCGCTTAATCGTTATACTCACCAGACATAACAAGATTGCAAGACAGCAGTATTTCGCCGTTTTATAGACTGTGATCAGGCGCACACTCACTAGCACTAGTGACTGCTTTGCGCGATTAAGCATCATTAATTTGAACCTTAATACCAGCATATGCTCATCGAAGGAATTATGGCGCTACCGCACTACAATGCCTCACCGCAAACTACTCCAAGCGCTTCGCTCAAAGCGTTGCGCGGTCTTGATGCTGAAAATACTAACTACCAGACTCTACGGATGTTCGTAACAGCACTACTCTTAGCGTTCGCGTTAAATACAATGGTTACAACACCTGCGCACGCCGCTAAGCAGTTTGACTTTACCGTTGCTCAAGCCGGTGGCAATCAAGATCAAAATAATCATCCGCGCCCAGGTTTTCGACAACCTGGTTCGCTATCAAAGACGCCACAATCCGATCAAAGAAAAAATAGTCTACAAAGTAGCAATGCTTTGCCAAAGGGTATTAATTCCAACGACGCGGCAAACATTGCTAAATCGCGATTTGGCGGCAAAGTATTACGCGTGAATCCATCTTCAGATGGCCATCTCGTAAAACTGCTTTTGCCTTCCGGAAAAATCACCTACGTTAATGTTAACGCCAATGGTGATATTCAGTAATTTTTAGATCGAGGCATTTTAGTGCGCTTACTTATTGTCGAAGATGAACCACAACTCAATGAAAACCTGTGCAGTTTTCTTAAATCCGACGGCTACGTTATCGACTCCGCCCACGACGGTCGCGAAGGTTTGTATCTCGGTGAAGAATATCCTTACGATCTTGCCATCATTGATATTGGCTTACCTCAGCTCGACGGTATCGAAGTCATCAAACAATTGCGAACTAAAGGCAAAAAATACCCAATTCTTATTTTAACCGCACGCGACAGCTGGCAAGACAAAGTTGGTGGATTAGAAGCCGGTGCTGATGACTACTTGGTAAAACCGTTTCACAACGAAGAGTTGCGTGCACGTATCAACGCCTTGATTCGTCGCTCCAATGGTCATGCCAGTCCAACCATCAATTTTGGTTCTCTCGTTCTCGACACCGCCGCCAAAACCGTAAAGCTCAATGATCAAGCGCTGGAGCTAACCAGCTTCGAGTACAACACCTTTGAATACTTGGCTCAAAACGTTGGCAAGGTGGTTTCTAAAACTGAGCTAACCGAGCATCTTTACGATCAAGACTTTGATCGCGACAGTAATACCATTGAAGTGTTTGTGGGTCGCCTTAGAAAAAAAATCGATCCAGACGGTAGCCTAAAACCCATCACCACCATTCGAGGCCAAGGTTATCGCTTTAACTTAGAAGCGCAATCGTAATCGAGTGATCAAGCGGTTTATCAAACATCTGAGCCAAAGCTTAAGTGGGCGTCTGATTTTGGCGTCCACCCTGTTGCTGCCCTTTATTCTTGCCATCACAACCACTGCATTAGATAGGGCGTTCGCTCGCAGCCAAGAAGTCGCCGAACAAGAACGCCTCAGAACACAAATCTATTTGCTGCTTGCCGCCGCAGAAATCTTCGATGGCATACTCTGGCTACCGGAGCAACTTCAAGAACCTCGATTTAGCCAGCCAGATTCTGGTCTTTACGCACGCGTCATTGAAGCCGATAAGATTATTTGGCAATCGTTATCGGCTGTGACCGTTGATTTACCTGCGCCGATCAACTTACCCATTCAAGTCGGACAAGAGGTTTTTTACGACAGTAAACTGAATAAAAAAGACGCTCACAACCTGATTTTTGACGTCAGCTGGGAACAATCTCCCACCCAAGAAAAATTGTATCGTTTCGAAATCATCAGCGATCAAGATGCACTTATCGCCGAGCGCAACAGCTATCGAAAACAACTGTGGCGATGGCTGGGCGCACTGGCGTTGATACTGGTGATTGTGCTTTGGTGGATTCAAAACTGGGGTTTAAAACCTTTGTCGCATCTGGCTGAAGATCTTAAACGTGTTGAAACTGGTGAAACCCTGTCGCTCGGCGGCACCTATCCCACCGAAATCCAACCGGTAATCACCAATCTTAATAAGGTGTTAGAAATCGAACGCGCCCAGCGCGATCGCTATCGCAATACCATGGCCGATCTCGCTCACAGTTTGAAAACACCTCTGGCGGTGATTCGCTCCAGCTCAGACCGACCCGATATCGTCGATGAGCAGGTCTCCAGAATGGATGAAATTGTTCGCCATCAATTGCAGCGAGCGGTGACTCAACAATCCAGCCAGCCCGGCAAAGGGCATTCGGTATTGGAATGTTGTCAGCGATTGGTTTCTGCGTTATCAAAAGTGTATCGAGATAAAAATCCAAGTTTTGATCTGGAAATCAACGCCGACCAACTGTTCTTTGGTGAACAAGCCGATTTATTAGAACTGCTCGGAAATCTGCTCGATAACGCCTGTAAATATGGCCGCGGCAAAGTCCGCATTAAGGCCTCTACCCGTCACAAAATCTTGAGCATTTTGGTTGAAGACAACGGCCCAGGCGTAAAAGCGTCCGATCGCAGAACCATCTTAGAGCGAGGCGCTCGGGCCGATACCGCCGAAACCGGCCAAGGTATTGGTCTTGCCGTTGCAGTTGATATCGTCAGCAGCTACAACGGCAGTCTGAGTGTCGCAGACTCCTCGCTCGGAGGAGCCGCTTTTAATGTTGAATTACCAATTGGTTAGGATTAACGTCCGGCCCCATCAAGTGCGCGCATTCCGCCGCAAAACCCGCACCGACCTCTGCGTAATAGTTGAAAACCACATCTGCGCCTAATTTGATCAGCTCTTTGCGCTCATCGTCGTAGCGAGCAACAGCCGCAATTCGCCCTGAATAAGACGTTTGACGAAGCTGATAGATAATGTTTTTCATTTCTTGAATGGATGGAATCGCCAACATAATCAGTTTTACGCGAGTCACATCCAACTGCTCCCAAAAGTCGATGTCGTCGGCATCACCAAGAACCACGTTACGGCCTTTTTTCTGAGCTGCCATTGCGCGCCCCTCGTCAACCTCAACACACCAGACCTTTTCGTGCAGGTGAGGCTGCAACGCATTGTAAGCACCACTACCAACTCGCCCCATTCCACAAATTAAAACCTCGGCGCCATAAGGCTGTTGATAGCCGTGGATGACTTGGGCTTTTGGATGTTCAAAGCGACCAAGAAAACCTTTGTAGCGGGCATAAAGAGTGTGCGCCCGACGATACAAAAACGAGCTGGCCACGAAAGAAATTGCGACCGCCAAGGCAATCATGACCAGTTCATCTTCTGGCAGCCAGCCGTTTTCTACACCTTTACTGGCGACAATCAGTCCGAATTCACTGAAGTTTGCAAGCGCCAGAGAACTTAAAAAGGCGGTACGTGCACGCAACTTAAAGCTAATAAATAGAGCAAAGAACAGGGCAAATTTAACCGGTAGCAACACAATCATCAGCATTGCCCAAGCCAGTAATTCCCAGGTTGGCAAAGCACTGAATCCGATGGTTAAAAAGAAACCGACTAAGAACAAATCTTTGAGACTCGCCAGAGATTTATAAAGCTCGTTCGACTTAGGTAAACCCGCCACCAGCATACCTAAAATCAAGGCACCTAAATCACCTTTGACATCAACCGCATAAAACAAGTTATAACCGCCTAGGGCGATGAAGAATCCGACCAGTACTAACAGCTCACCGTGACCACATCGCGATAACAGAGCAGCTAAAACGGGTCGAGCGAAATACAAAGCTGGTAACGCCAGAGCCCAAACACTTGGAATATTGCCTGTCGCGATCACCAAAAACAAAACGGCAATAATGTCTTGAATAACCAAAACGCCAATGGCGAGATCACCGTGACGACTTTTGAGCTCGGCGCTATCCTCAAGGGTTTTCATCACACACACGGTGCTACTGAAGCTGACGGCAAAAGCCACTAAAAGTACCAGTAACCAGTTGCCTTCTGCGAATGGGAACACCCAAATTAACGCCAAACCACCAACCAATAAAAGCGCGCACCACAATAGCGTATGCAAACTGGTACCGCCCCAGACTTCTACTTTGGCAAGATCGCGCAGATTTAGCTTTAAACCGATAGTGAACAACATCAACGTAATGCCTAAATCAGCAAGTTCGTTGAGTCCTTCGAAAGGTTGAATACCCAGAGCGTTTAATAAGAATCCCGCCAGCAGATAGCCCACCAGCGGCGGCAATGAAAACTGTTTGGCGGCAAAACCAAACACAAATGCCACACAAATCCACAAAAAGTCCATAGATCACCCTCAATCAGTTACTGGTCACAGTGTATGTGCCAGCAACTGGGGTGCAAAGTACTTAATACGATGGAGCTTACTTAGAGAAAGGTTTGACGAGTAAAATTAACTTAGGCAACAAGGTTAACGCGCCTAAAATGGCTGCCAACATTGCCGCACCGGTCAATAACCCGAACAAAATTGACGGAATAAACTTCGACAGTGCTAATACCGAGAAGCCAACGATGATAATCACCGAGGTGTAGTACATTGCACTACCAATGGACGCATGGGAGCGATGCATCGCGGCAATATAGTTGTTGTCGATTTTGTACTCACGCATAAACCGATGGATATAGTGAATCGTGTCATCCACCCCAATACCAATGGTGATGGCAGCAATGGTAATGGTCATCATATCCAAAGAGATTCCCGCCAGCCCCATACCGCCCAATACCACAAGAGCCGCAAGCAAATTAGGAATAATGGCAACAACCGCGATCAGTAATGATCGGAAGAGAATCATAAACATGATCATGATAGCTAAGAATACTGCACCTAAGGTCATGATCTGCGAACGGAACAAGCTCTCTAGCATGTTGTTGTACAACACCAACGCACCGGTGAAATGAATCTGTTCGGGTTTAAAACCTAGATCGTCGACCATGTGCGTGCGAATTTTATTCACCAACTGCAAACGCTTTAGGTTAGGGTCAGTTTCTCGGATTCTCATGGTAACGCGGGCTTGGTTGCTCTCAACATCCAAATAAGGATTCACCAGAATCTTATTAATGTCTTGAGGCAAGCTATTTTTCAGAACCGCCAACTCAAAATCGTTGAGCGAACCACCGTTAATATCGACCGCAACCTCATACAAGGTCGCCAAGGAATCAACCCGTCCGATCTCATCCAAACTGTTTAGGTAATTTTGCAGAGATTCCAAATCTCGTAGGCCAGCGATGGTAAACCAGTAACTATTGCCCGGCTGAGCTTTGGTGTTGTGTTCGGAAAATGGATCAACCTCAGCAAATGGATCTTCTTCAACAATAGGATCGGGAAACGCAAACGGATCGGGCTCGTCGAACGGATCGGCTTCAGCAAACGGATCTTCTTCCGGTGACGCTTCGCTGCTACCACCGCCGGTAATACGGGCCAATTCAGGGTCAACGTCGAGAATAATATCTAACGAAATAGTACCGCCAAGATTCTGGTCGATAACCTTCATACCTTGGTAGATTTCCGTGCTGGAATGGAAGTAATCAATAAAACGGTTATCGACTTGCAATCGACTTGCTCCCCAACCGCCCAACACGGTGGCAAGTAATGCTAGCAACACCACAATTTTACCGTGGCGCTCTGTAAATCGAGAGAAGGCGAGCGTTAAGGGTTGATCGCCTACTTTATCCTCCTGCGCTTTACCTGGAGAGAGCAACATCAATCCCGCCGGTAAAATCACAAACACCAAGGCAAAGCTTACGCACAAGCCGATGGTCATCATCCAACCAAAATCAATCACTGGTCTGATACCACTGACTACTAGCGATGCGAACGCCACGATGGTTGTCAAAGTCGTGTAAAGACACGGCTTGAACATAAATTTAGTGGTGGCAATAACCAGTTGCGCTTGGCTCCAATCGGGATTTTCGGCGTGATATTCCCGATACCGCACAACCAAGTGAATGGTAATGGCCAACGAGACAATCAATAAGAGCGCGACGAAATTGGTAGAGATAACGGTCAGTCGCCAATCTAGCCAACTGATTAAGCCCAGCATGATGGTTACCGACAATACCGAGGTCATTAACGGCAAAACCACAAAGCGGATTCGTCTGAAAATAATGGCCAGCAAAGCGACGATAAATAAAACAATGCACGAGCCGAAAACCACCAAATCGCTGCGAATAAAACGAATCATGTCGGAGGTGATCATGCTTACACCACCAACAAAAATTTCGGCATCGCCTTTATATTTAGCGGCTATTTCACGAACCTTTTGCACCCGATCATGAGATTTAACTTCAGCCTGTGTGCGATACACTAAAAAATCATGGCTGATTCGCTCTAATTCCTGGGTTTCTTGCTCAGTTAACCCTAACTGATTGCGCTTAAGGCGCAGAGCATCACGGGCACGAACTAACTCAATATACTTTTCATCAACCGCAAGATTCAGTGCAATTGCTGTGGTTTGCTCATCAGGACCAAGAATAAGGTTTTTATAGATGGGGCTGGTTAGAAACTCTTTTTTCGCATCGTCATAATCGACATCACTCGTTTCAAGTGTACGAAGACCTTGACGAATTTGCGTTAAATTCTGAATAGGACTGTAAAGCAGAGGAACGTCGAGAATACTCAAAGCACTGGCAACGCCATCGAGCCCTTTTAATTCATCCCGCAATGACTCAAGAGTGGCTAGAGTCTCAGCTTTGAACAACTCATCATGCGGTTTAAAAGTAACCACCAACAAGTCACCCGCGCCATAGCGTTTGATGATCTGGCGGAAGTAATCAAGATCGCGATCGGCTTCAAGGGTCAACGCATCGGCAGATGCATCGAGTTTAAAATTGGGTAAACCCGCGGCCATAACAACGGTAATCAGCAACACCAAAAATAGTGCTAATTTTGGTCGATTGATAACCAGCCCGTGATAAAACTTTAAAAAACCTTCCGTCATACTCTCGCTCAAACAATTGCTGTCCTTCCTTAGTGCTGTTTTGAAGGACAAATCTCCCCAAAAGATCGAGGACTTTTAATAAATGATTACTGCTAAGACTCCAGCGGATTAATAAGTGATTAACAACCACCTACCAACGAACGCACAGGATTTAAATGGGTTGAATTAGGCGAGAACGCAGGCGGGATAAACACGCTTAAGAAACATAACTCGCGACTGCACTAATAGGATTACCAGCAAACGCTGATTTTACACAACTCAACACAATATTTAGAACTGTCATCCACTCAAAAATCGTTTATTTGAGTGAGTTTTCACTCAAATATCTCCAGTGAGTTCTCAAACAGTGTGTTTTTTTATCTATCGCAACCTCCGATTAACTCACCTGCGATTTAACCAGAGGCCAGAGATTGACAATGTGATTTTCAATTTCTTCACAATTTCAATCACTTGCCGCCTTTGAAATTGGCGATACATATACGTATCTCTGAGCACTCTAAGTTCATCAGAGTTTTCTATCTATTTCAGTAATTTTCAGCAACCTTGTTGAAATGATTGCAGATATTACTGAGTGCCTCGCTCCTCTATAAGGCCACTCATTCACAGCACTCTTACTAGACGCAAAATCCACTCAGACGGATATATCCGAGATTTAACCTAAAGCGAAGCGTTAAACCTATGGCGAACCCCAAAGACACACACAGCAGCCTAAGGATTCTTGCATCCCACATTTTCCATTGGCCTGATAGTCGCCGCGCACACTAAATGATTTTATAAATAAAGCAAACCATACTGCGATCATCGCTCAAGTTTAAGCTAAAAAATGTGTGGTTCTAATCATGGTTGAATAGGAAACCCTAATGAAGCAAAAGTTTCCATTAATCCTGAGGCAAGCCGTCAGCTTCAATAACCTTAAGCGGCCGAAACCTTGGCTAAATTGGAAATCGTATTTTCGATTTTGGTACTTTTAAAGGAACCTCTGATTAACTCATCCTTGATTTAATCAGAGGGACACATCCTTGTGTCGCGAGAAACTCTAGGTTAATCAGAGTTTCCTAAAAACTTTTTCGGTACTTTAAAAACTTGTTGCTGCGTCAATCGAAAATTCCGATAGACAAAATAGATAAGCCAAAGAGGCAAAAACGTTTAATCGAAATACTTTTGACGTTTTTAAAAGTAAATATAAATGGAAAGCTTAAAACTTAAAGGAATCTCTGATTAACTCATCCCTGATTTAATCAGAGAATAGAAATTGAAAATGCGATTTCCAATTTCTTCACAATTTCAATCACTTACCGTTCTTGAAATTGGCAACACATCCATGTGTCGCTGGAAGCTCTAAGTTAATCAGAGCTTCCTAAATAATTACCTGCCTAAAACTCCCATCAAACCCGGTAATTTAACGATCATCGGCAGGTAAATTCATCGGCAAGTAAATTAAAGGCATTTGCGCAAATATCGGTAACTTAGCCAATTTCAACACCGCTAAATTATTAAAGCTGAGAATAAATTGGAATTGCTTTTTCGGCTCCAGTAGTTGCTAGCCAGCAGTTACCTAATTACCTAATTCTCGCTGTACTTGCGAATGAATGACTGCCTTACACGGAGTTTTGAAACATAACAAGGTATTGGAGTCATTCACTCTGCCGTATAAGGTTTTTAGGTCACATCACTGTGCCCTAAGGATTTTTCAGGACTAATCAAATCGCGTACACGTTGCTTTAAGAGTTTAATTTCCGGAAAACCGCCATCCTTTTTGCGCTCCCACACACTGATCTCGCCAACAAAAATTTCAAATCTACCACTGCTTGCCGGGCACAAGGACACTTCGTCTAACTCAGATTCAAACGTCGAAAGTAACTCTTGGGCATACCACGCAGCTCTTAATAACCAGCGACAACCTGGACAATAATAAATTTTTACGATTTTTAACTCATTCATAAATTCAGCTTCTGCTAACGAAATTAAACCTAAAAACACATTTACTAATAATAAGCGTTAAACGCAAAAACCGTCTCTTTAATAAAAAATTGAAAAGATATAATTATAAAAACAACAGCAATTGCAAAATTAATTCATTTATTGCAAACATGCATTTGCGTAAAAATAGAGTAATCTCGGTTTTTACGTGTGATTTCATAATGACAAAGTGAGATAATAACGTCGTTCATACAACTTTTATGCAATAAAAGATCGATACAGGTCTAAACCTGCAATTCTAAAAGGCTATTTCGAGCTGATTATTTTTTAAATACCCAACAAACCGAGTATCCATTTACGACGGGGTTAATGATATTTGTGACCCGCTCTAAATAGCCTTTTTCTAAGCGATCAAAAGTCTTCTGTGAAGAGCTGCATAATATTGGCACTCTGTTCAGAACGACATGATTTTTGTGAATTGCCACTACTCAATCGCGAGATTAATCAACTAACGTGGCCACTAGCTTAATTGAACAATCATTAATCTTGTGTCTATCGTTACTAACACCAGTCACAAACCGAATACGTTGAGCCATTTAATCCAATGAACCAATACATACTCAAACACACTCAAAACCCCGATCTTCAGTTTTTTATCGGCAAACGCAGTCGTATTTTGGGTAAATCGGCAGAATGCGACTGGACAATCTCTTTGGGTAATTTAAGCGATAAGCAGGCGCGTTTTTGGTTGGATGAATCGTCAACGGTTTGGATGCATTCGCTCAACGGGATTTGCCGAGTGAATGGTCAAGATGCGCTTAAATATCAGGCGTTAAAATTGGATGATCTGATTCAAGTAGGCGATCAGATCTTCCAACTTGCCGAAAGCGAAGAAAACACTTGGTCGTTAATTGCCAGCGACAGTTGGATGAAAGGCCAACACTTCGATTTACATCCAGGCAAACAAACCCTTGGCCGCAGTGCCGAGGCAGATCTTACCTTGCCGAGCAAACACCTTTCTCGTTTGCATGCAGAGTTCAACATTGAAAACAACACGTTAACGGTGACCGATTTAGATTCGGCCAATGGCACCTTTGTAAATGGTCAACGCGTTAGCCGCCAACCTTTACACGACGGCGATGTTGTAAAATTCGATCAGTTCAGCTTTCGCGTTTTAGGCCCAGAAGCGCAAACCATGAAAACCCAAATTGGCGTTTTGCATAAGCCTGCAGCTTCGAAACCAACGGTGGCGAAAAAAGATCGTCCGCAAGCAGGTGCTTATGTCATCAATACACCAAGATCACCAAAAGTAGAATGGACGATGATCTCTGGACTATTGGCGATCAGCAGTTGCATTGGATATCTAACCTATATCGCCTTACAACTTTGAGCACAACCAGAGCTAACCCAGCGGTAAGTTTTCAATGGCTGGCCGCTCAAACACAGGCCAGCAATTCAAGTCCTATAAATCCCGCGCTAGAGAATCCTTTAGCGCTCGCCCCATTTCGCCATTAAGGTCTGCTCGATACCGAGTTGGTCTAGGATTCTCGCCACCACGAAATCCACCAGATCACCGATTTGATTTGGCTCATGATAAAAACCCGGTGACGCCGGTAAAACAACCACACCCAAGTGACTCAGTTTTAACAAATTTTCCAAATGTATGGTTGATAACGGCGTTTCTCTGGGAACAACAATCAACTGCCTGCGCTCTTTAATGGCCACGTCGGCGGCACGTTCGATGAGATTATTGCTAGCCCCTGTGGCTATGGCCGATAGGGTGCCGCCACTGGCCGGGCA
The DNA here is from genome assembly GCF_054658275.1 of Sessilibacter sp. MAH3. Classification (NCBI taxonomy): domain Bacteria; kingdom Pseudomonadati; phylum Pseudomonadota; class Gammaproteobacteria; order Cellvibrionales; family Cellvibrionaceae; genus Sessilibacter; species Sessilibacter sp. MAH3. Next base: position 29,659 of record NZ_BAAGIE010000015.1, read on the forward strand.
GATCACCATTTTGCGTGGCGCACTAGAACCTGAAGCCACGGGCGAAAACCAATCTTCTCGGCCATACACTTTTAATTGACTTTGGCCTACCCAAAAATGGTTTTGAAAAAATTGCTGTAGCGATACTGGCCCCCACTCTTCGGCTGGAACCGCCAACCCAGTTTCTTGCCGCATAACAATCTCCGCCGCTTTAGACATCAACAGAGACACCTCACAGCCGGAAGCCAATAAACATTCGATCAGCCGCAATGCGTAGGCTGATCCGGAGGCGCCTGTTATGGCGACAGTAATTCTTTGTGACACGTCACTTGTCCTTAATTTTTACCATTTGTCTTCAGAAAGTTTTGCAATCAACTTTTTATGTATACCGCCAAAACCACCGTTACTCATTACGACCACATGAGTTTTGCCAGAAATCAGCGTAGGTACCAATTCAACAATGTCATCGATACTGTTGCATCGCTTGGCGGCGACTGGGCTGTGATGAACAATACTTGTTAAATTGTCGTGGTCATCCCCTGCTTGGTACCAAAGCACTACATCCGCCGACTGAGCCGCCTGGGCCAACTCATGGTTATGAACGCCCGACTTCATAGTGTTAGAACGCAGTTCAATAATAGCGACGATACGTTCTTCTTTTATTTTAGCTCTCAAACCTTCTAGGGTAGTTTGAATCGCTGTTGGGTGATGTGCGAAATCATCATAAATTGCAATATCAGCAAAATTGGCTAATTGTTCCATACGGCGCTTTACGCCTTTAAATTCGCACAACGCTTGGCAAGCAACCGCCGGATCAAGCCCGATTGTTCTCGCCGCGGCGACCGCAGCCAAACCATTGTTAACGTTGTGCTTGCCGCTTAAATTCCATCGCACCCTGCCAATTAATTCATCTTTAAAATAAATATCGAATTCGGCGCCGCTATCATCGAGCAGTGACGCTGTCCAATCTGCACCGAGTATTTGCGTTTCACTCCAACAGCCGCGATCGATTACTTCGGTGATGGCAGGTTCCGTTGGGTATAAAATCGTTCCACAGGACGGAACAGTACGCACCAAATGATGAAACTGTGTTTGAATGGCGTGTAAATCGGGGAAAATATCGGCGTGATCGTATTCCAAATTATTAATGATCAAGGTGCGCGGGCGGTAGTGAACAAACTTAGATCGCTTATCAAAAAACGCACTGTCGTATTCATCGGCTTCAACAACGAAAAAATCGCTTTTACCCAAACGTGCGGAATGTTCAAAATTGCCGGGCACGCCGCCAATTAAATATCCCGGTTCGAAATCTGCGTACTCTAATATCCAGGTCAACATAGACGCTGTAGTGGTTTTTCCGTGTGTACCCGAAACCGCCAACACCCATTTATCTTGCAATAAATAATCACACAGCCACTGGGGCCCAGAGGTATAGGCGATACCTCGATCTAACACATATTCAACAGCAGGATTACCGCGACTCATGGCATTACCAATAACGACCAGATCAGGCCGATCGGTAAATTGCTCTAAACCAAAGCCTTCAAACATTTCGATACCCGCGGCTTCTAGTTGCGTGCTCATGGGCGGATAAACATTGGCGTCGCAACCACTAACACGATGCCCAAGCGCTTTTGCCAATTGCGCAAGACTTCCCATAAAGGTTCCACAAATCCCTAAAATATGAATATGCACGCGCGCTAAACTCCGGTTTTATATACGATTTTTACTGAATTAAAAGTGCCAATGAGAGTACCACAGCTGCACATAAATTCAGTTATTTATGCTGTTATTATCGGCACTCAAAAAAGATTAGAATTCTATGGAACGCCCAAAAGCTGACTTATTCGTCAAACATAAGTCTCACCTAAAGTAGTTTGTAAATTGTAATTGTTACCTTGTACATATTTCGAAATAACTTCGGTTTCTTTAGAATTACCAACTACACACATGCCCAAATCTATCGAAAGCCGCAATATACGGTCAATTTACAAATTGATCATGGTTTTTGCTTATGATTTGGTATCACTCAAGGATGTATTCATAACTGCTGACTTGGGATTAACTCAAAATGCCCCAAGGGCTGTTCCAAAAGGAGTCTAGAATGCCTACCGCGAACCTAACCGAAACGCTAAAAAACTACACCAAAGACGCACAACTGGCTGAATTAATTGAAGAGATTGCCGATTGCTGTGAGCAAATTTCTGCGCGTTTAAAGTTAGGCGCATTGACTGGAATTTTGGGTGCGCTCGAAGACACCAATGTGCAAGGTGAGACCCAAAAAGAACTGGATGTCATCGCCAATGATTTATTAAAAGAAGCATTACTTGCGATTCCAAGTGTTGCCGGTATCGCCTCTGAAGAAGAAGATTTACCGGTCGGCGGCAATCCTGAAGGACGTTTTCTAGTTTTGTTCGACCCCCTCGACGGTTCATCCAATATTGATGTCAACGTGTCTGTAGGGACTATTTTTTCGGTGTTAGAGCTTCCCGAAGGAGCTAACGGCGGCGAAGAAAGTGCTTATTTACAATCGGGTCGCAAACAATTAGCCGCCGGTTACGCCTTGTACGGCCCATCAACCACGTTAAGTTTGACCACCGGTAAAGGCGTACAGCAATTTGCCTTAAACAATAGCGGCGAATTTTTACTGATCACCGAAGCGATGAATATTCCGGCAGACACCAAAGAATTTTCGATCAATATGTCGAATCAACGCTTTTGGCAGCCAGAAATGCAAAATTACATTGGGGAATTATTGGCAGGTGAGACCGGTAGTCGAAATAAAAATTTCAACATGCGCTGGATCGCGTCCATGGTTGCTGACGTGCATCGCGTACTAACCCGCGGCGGAATTTTCACCTATCCGTGGGACAATCGCGAACCAAACAAGCCCGGTAAACTTCGCTTAATGTATGAAGGTAATCCAATGAGTCTTTTGGTAGAACAAGCAGGTGGCTTGGCAACCACCTGTTTTGGCAATATTTTAGATATAGAGCCCACCAAAATTCATCAAAGAGTCGCGGTAGCACTGGGTTCTAAAAACGAAATTTCGATGCTGTTAGCTGCACACCAGCCAGCCTCAGCCTCAAAAGCCGCTGAACTCAACCGCTAAATTACTTCGTCAGGCCGATAGATTCGTAATCTCTGTTGCTAAGGAGCGTTCTGGTAAACGCTCCGCTGCACTGACGGCAGCTTCAGCAAAAAAGTTTTGCGAAATACAATCGAGCAAGGCTCGCGTGCGATTATCGGAGAGCCGATAGTAGATTCTTTGTGCATCGCGGCGAGTCGAAACAATTTTCTCTTCTCGAAGTTTTGCCAAATGCTGCGACAACGCAGATTGACTTAAACGCGCTACAGATTCCAAATCACCGGCTGACCGCTCGCCTTGCATGAGGTTACAAAGTACCGCCAACCGACCTTTATGAGCCAACAATTTAAGTAGTCGCTCCGCCTGTGGTGCCTTGTTGTCGAGAGGATCAATTTCCAACGCCATAGTAATGCCCTTCTTAACTAACGTCTTATGTTATACATTCCTAAGCTTAGCGAACTTATCCGCTTACGCCAGAAATCTGCTGGCAAATCGATCAATGGTGTGAAGCACTCCGCCATTGGCAGGAAAACACAGCGCCTAGAGAAAGATGACCTACAACAAATGTATCTACTTCGGAAGGTGCACTTAGGTTTAATTGTTCACAAACTCGAATATGATAAAATCTAAATTTTCGGGCCCTCCGGTGCAATTTTTCACACACACTAATGGAAACTGTTATGAGTTTTGACAAAGTCCCTTCGGGTAAAAGCCTTCCAGACGATATCAACGTAATCATTGAAATCCCGATGAATGGCGACCCTATCAAGTACGAAGTAGATAAAGACAGCGGAGCGATCTTTGTTGACCGTATGCTAGGTACGGCTATGCATTACCCAGCAAACTACGGCTATGTGCCTCACACTCTTTGTGGCGATGGCGACCCTGTAGACGTATTGGTTGTTATGCCAATTCCTGTTCTTACCGGTTCTGTGATTCGCTGTCGTCCTGTCGGCGTTTTAAAAATGACCGACGAATCTGGTGAAGATGCGAAAGTGCTTGCGGTTCCTTACGACAAGATCACTCCGTTATACAAAGACGTGAAAACCGTAACCGATTTGCCTAAGTTGTTACTTGATCAAATCGCACACTTCTTCGAGCACTACAAAGACCTTGAGCCTGGCAAGTGGGTTAAAGTTGAAGGTTGGGGCGACGTAGAAGAGGCCAAAAAAGAAATTTTAGATTCTGTTGCGCGCTACGAAGCTGACAAGTAATTCTAAAAGAGATCAAAGCGGCATCAGTGTCGCTTTGATTCCAGTGAAAAATAACGATCAATCTAAAAAATTCACCGATATTACCTTTCTACCCATCTTTACCAATCTGTTACATTTCGAATTTATCTAACACGCATTTGCTGTGGTGAGTTTGTAGAATGGTAAAACATTTTTTCAAAAATACTCTCCGTAAATCACGCCGAATAAAACAACACCCCTCGCGTTACAGCCCACCCTTAGCCCTAAGTAAATCAGAAATATTTGTATAAAAACAAAGATCTAGAGCAGTATTTAACACTACAGAAATTAGCTGGTTCGCATATTGCTTCGTATATTTTCATGAACACACATAAATAATAACGACCATTAAAATACCCTAATTGATTCAGTTAAATTGCTGTTAAAAAGTATTCTTTACAAAAACCGGCTTCACTAAAGAGAAATAATATAAGGACAAATATTCACGCAGAATTACAGCTCAGCTCAGAACAAACAAATCTAAAAATAAGTCGCTGAAATAGCAGCAAGTAAATTACTGTTCAACCATACTTAATCTAAGACCAGTGATTCATTAACGCTGTACAAAAAGCTTTTCAGCAAAACAGTACCGATTAAGCTTTGTTTGGGAAGATATAATTATGAACAGTAAAAAAACAATTCATGTAAAAACCCGTGGTTTCGAGCAACGAAAAACTCAAACCTACAGTCACGCCCTCGCACTTGCTGCCTCGGACTACAACACAGACTATAAATTAGCACTGCAATTTTTAGCCTTGTGTTTAATAGCCTTTTCGGTCTGCATTTATTCCACTAGAGGCTCGGCACAAGAACAAACTTTCGTTCCAGATTATCTGTATCCCTATTCAAATATGCATGCGGCAGATATCGAAGGGCAAGGCGCCGATCGTCACTTTTCGGCTTACGGTTTAACCAACGAGGAATTGGAATTCTCAGCGGCGAATTTTTTTGATAACAGCTTAAATACCACGCAAAGATTGATGAATCACCAATGGATTTATCAGTCATACCACGATATTGAATTGCAAAGCGGCAGTAAGTTTTTTTCTAACTTATTTAAATCGACCCTAAAAACCTATTGGCAAAAATATCATCAAAATAAACTCATCAATACAGCGCTACCGGATTCCAGCGGCGAGGGCAGCATTAGCGAAGTTAATTACAAAATGCGCCTAAAAGATGACTCGGTAAAAATGTCGTTTGTTTATGAGTTTTGACGAACAACTGCAAGGGCATTTTCTGGAAACGTGAAAATGCCCAAACTTCAAAATCTACCCTATTCTGCAATAAATGAATCAGCAATAAATAGATCATTCCCATTTCAAACACGAGTCTGGTCTATATTTGCGCACCACCGAACGGATCTGCACCTACGCACTCAACCGCTTAACAGCCAATTTTTGATCTTGCTCGGGGTTATTCTGCACATTAATTTTGGTACTATTGCCGCAGAATTTTGAACGGGCAATAACCATGTATCTATCCGAACTTCCAAACGCCCCCTTGTGGCGAAAATTCACTGCGCTGATTTACGACTGGCTTGTACTGGCAGCTGTATGTATGGGCTACGGTGCATTGGTACTTTTTATTCAGGTGAACGCTTTCGGCAAAACCTTCGGCGAAGGCGAAAAAGGCGATTTTGGTACACTCGGTTTTTTGGGTTTGGTGCTATTAATTTTTGCGTTTTATTGTTTTTTTTGGCGTCGTGGTGGACAAACTTTAGGAATGCGTGCATGGCGATTACAAATTATTGCCAATGACGGAAAAAAACCGTCATTTTTAAGCTGCGTAATTCGTGGAATTATCGCCCCCATTGGTCTTGGAGTATTTTTGTTGGGTTATCTTTGGCAACTTATTGATAAAGATAATCAGACCTTGCATGACAAGCTAAGCCGTACTCGAATAGTTTTGTTACCCAAAGATAAAAAGTAAAACCCTCGGCACCTCTGATTAACTCAACAATAATTTAATCAGAGGACAGAAATTAACACAGAAATTAACAATGCGATTTGCAATTTCTTCATAATTTCATTCACCTACCGTTCTTGAAATTGGCGACATATCTTTATGTCGCAGCAGACTCTAGGTTAATCAGAGTTTCATCTCTTTTTATTACGCGAGCCCATAACAATGTTATCGGTAACGCGACAGAACCCAAACACCCGCCGTGGCGCAAATTAAGATAGGAATTGCCACCGCAATTAACGGTGAAAATCCAAAAACCAAACTGGAAGGGCCTAAAATTGTTTGACTGGTTTTAAAGGCAACACCCACCATTACACCGGTAAAAACACGAAATCCGGTGGTCACTTGGCGCAGCGGGCCAAAAATAAAAGATACCGCAATCAATACCAAACTAATCGTCGCAAAAGGCTGTAAAACCTTCTCCCAAAACGTCAGCCAGTATTTACGCGCTGGCAGACCTTGCGATTGTCTGAAGGTTGCAAAGGTGTACAAATCGCGAATCGATAAAGAATCTTCGGGTAAAACCAAAACATTGAGCAACTGCGGAGAAACTCTCGTATCCCAAGCGCGAGAATGATAGGTGGTGGTTTCAATGTGATCTTCAAAGAACGTTTTTTCTTCTACGTCTTCTTCTACCCAATGCTTATCGGCGTATATGGCTAACTCGGCGTGACTGGTTCTGACCAAATCACCGGCATCGTTGTACACGTAACGATTCAACCCAAAGATTTTTCCGTTCGGTTGCACAGCGTTGAAATGCATAAATTCGTTGCCGTCGCGATGCCATAAACCAGAGTCAGACTCAAAAACCTGTTCTTCACCGCGGGCAACCGCTCGATTACTTTCGGCAATTTGGTCGGTAATAGGTGCGATAAATTCACCAATTAAAATCCCGAGTAACACCAACAATAATACCGGACGCAATACCAAGCCGGTAATGCGCAATACAGAAATTCCCGCAGCGCGCATAACCACCAATTCGCTGGTTCCAGCAAGCAAGCCCAAACCAATTAAACAACCAATCAGCGAAGAAAACGGCACAAACTCAAAAAGTCGCCCGGGAATACTGGTTAGCACGTATAAAAAAGCATCTTTGGCGGTGTAGCCATTTTTTAAATCGGTAAATTCATCGATTAAAGAAAACAGCGTGTCCAACCCAACAATCACCAACAACACCACAAAGATGGCACCGGCAATGGTCTTCGCAATATAAAAACTGAGTTTACGCATGTTTCACCTTTTTCACTTTTTTCGATGAAAACAGGCCACGTAAACTAAAACCGTTAAACAATAACAAGCCAATGCCCAAGAAAATCGCATTAATAATCCACAAACCAAGGGCGGGAAGTTTCTCGTCTTCGATTGCACCACGCCCAGCATTAAGAGCCACTAGATACAACAAATACAGCAAAATGGCTGGAATCATTTTGGTGTAACGACCTTGACGAGGATTGGTGTAAGCCAAAGGAACAGCAATCACCGTTAACACAAATACCAACGCTGGTAGGGTTAGGCGCCATTGCAAAGCCGCTTGAGATTCGGGATCGGGATCGCCGATTAACTCCAGCGTTGGCTTACGATCGGTAGCGGATTTCTGGCGAATTTCCGGCTCGTCGAGCTGCTGAGCATAGGATTCAAACTCAACGATTCGATAGCTGTCACTGCCCGGCTCACCGTCCAATCGTGAGCCGCGATTAATTTGCAAATACTTGCGACCGTATTCTTCTACAACAATCTGCTCGCCTTGTTCGGCTTTTACCAAGGTCAACGACGACGATGTTTCACTATCGCTGCTGGTTGCCACAAAAACATCGAACATGGATTTGCGATCGCGACTGAGCGATTCGGTATAAATCACCGCGCTGCTGTCACCCAGCGATTGAAATTGCGCAGGCGTTAAGGTCTCAAATTCGCTGCGCGCCTTTGCTTGTTCTAACAGCGCGTTGGAATGATCCAAACCGAGCGGACTTAACCACAAACTCAAGACCGCCACCAAACCTGCAACCACGGTGGCCGGGCCAAAGGCGTAAGCCAATAAGCGTTTGCGGCTAAAACCGCAGGCAAACAAGGCCGTCATTTCGCTATCAACGTACATACGGCCAAGCGCGAGCAAAATGGCGATAAAAAAGCTAAGCGGTACAACCAGTTCCAACACCACGGGAATTCTTAAACCAATGACCGAAAACAAAATGTCGGAAGGAATTCGCCCCGTGGCAGCTTCAGCGAGGTAGCGCCCAAAGCGACTACTGAGAATGATAAACACCAGAACGATGCAGACACCGAACATGCTGGCAAAGATTTCACGAGTGATGTATCGAAAAATAATCAAGAGCGGAACTACTTTTTAATAGGTGGTGTAAATGTTCGAGTGTGCCGTTTGTAGGAAACTCGCATTAGCCAAGAGTTTCCGGCGACGCAGGAATGCGTCGTAAAATTCAATCGCAGCAAAATTCAATCACTCTCGGATACCGAATTTGATACACAGCCACACAAACCATCAGCCGTAAGATCAACACCTTTCATCGTAATGCCCACGCATTAGATTACGGATTTTTAGGATTATTTCCGTCTAATAGATGAAGTCTTTGCATCGGCTAGCGCATAAATCGTTATACTACCGACAGATGACACTGTTTGGTAGAAGTTCGATAGGATAGCGAATTTATCCGGAATTTATGTCGCGAACATTTCCCTAACAACACAAGAATGACACACACCTTTGCTGGGTTTAAATTTAGACCAATCGAAGGCTACTTTACTTATTACGTTGAACGTCTTTTAACGACGCATGTTCCACAATTTCAATCACGGAAAAACTCTATGAATTTTCAGGCGAAAGCATTTGACCCAACCACACTCAAGACCGACTGTCTAATTCTTGCTCTGTTCGACGAGACTTCATTGTCTGGAGCCGCGAACGCGATCGACGCCGCCTGTGAAAAACTCATTAGCAAATTGATTAAAGACGGTGACTTTAAAGCTGGCCTTGGTAAAACCTTGGTATTGCCATCTGTACCGGGTATTGCTGCATCACGATTATTACTGGTAGGCCTAGGCAAAAAAGCCGACTTTAATAACGACAAATTCCGCAAAGCCATGACCAGCCTTGCCAAGGCAACCGTTGATACACCTGCCAAATCTGTAGCTTTCGCGATTGATGACATCGAACTAAGCACCGCCGATAACGACTGGAAATCTTGCCAATTCGCGCAATCGTTAACCTTAGCAACTTACAAATACGACTTCACCAAATCCGAAAAAGCCAAACCGGTTGTACTAAAAACCGTGGTATTAGGTGCCGACAAAGAAAGTGTTGCGGCCATTAAATCGGGTATGACTCGCGGCCAAGGTATCGCTACCGGTATGAATTACACCCGCGAACTTGGCAACCTTCCGGGCAACATTTGTACGCCAGCCTACTTAGCCAATCAAGCTCGTGAATTGGCGCGCAACCAGCCAAAAATGACCACTAAAATTTTAAAAGAAAAAGAAATGCAAGCTTTGGGCATGGGCTCTTTGTTGTCAGTGTCAGCGGGCAGTGATCAAGAAGCACATTTAATTGTGATGGAGTACAAGGGCGCGGCGAAAACCAAAAAGCCTTACGTGCTTGTGGGTAAAGGCATCACCTTCGACACCGGCGGCATCAGCCTAAAACCCGGTTTGAACATGGACGAAATGAAGTTCGACATGTGTGGCGCGGCCAGCGTATTTGGCACCATGAAAACCTTGCTTGAATTACAACCGAATATCAACGTGGTTGGCGTGGTTGCCGCTTCTGAAAACATGCCAAACGGCAAAGCCACCAAGCCTGGTGACATCGTGACTTCTATGTCTGGCCAAACCATCGAAGTATTGAATACCGACGCCGAAGGCCGCTTGGTATTGTGTGACGCCCTAACCTACGTTGAGCGCTTCAAGCCAGAAACCGTTATCGATATCGCAACCCTAACCGGTGCTTGTATCGTTGCATTGGGTAATCACGCCTGCGGTCTTTACAGCAACAACGATGACTTCGCCGCTGAGTTGCATCAATTAAGCATGAACGTTGGTGATAAAGCGTGGCACATGCCGTTGTTTGATGAATACCAACAACAACTCGACAGCAACTTCGCCGATATCGCCAACATTGGCGGTCCAGCTGGCGGTAGCGTAACCGCAGCGTGCTTCTTATCGCGCTTCACTAAAGGCTACACCTGGGCACACTTGGATATCGCCGGTGTGGCGCATGTGTCCGGTGCCGCAAAAGGTGCAACCGGTCGTCCGGTTCCACTGTTGGCCGAATACCTACTGAGCAAAGCTTAATACTGGATTGAATCGGGCCATTCATTCGATGACGCACGTTGATTTCTACATTTTGCAAAGTAGCGAACCACAGGCGCGCTTACAGTTTGTAACGCGTCTTGCGGAAAAAATCTTTCACGCTCGCCATCAATTGGTGATTGCAACGAAAGATGAACAAGACGCGAAGTCTCTGAGCGAACAACTTTGGACCGATAAACCGGAATCTTTTCTCGCCCATGCTTTGGGCGAGACGAATCCACCGCCGTCGGAGCCCATTATTGTCACGCATCTTGAGCCACATCCACATTGTCACGATGTGTTGATCAATCTAACCAGTGGCGTGTTAGAAAATCACTTCAGTCGTTTTCAGCGTTTGGTAGAAGTGGTTTGTCAGGACGAAACCGTATTGCAAAACACGCGCAAAAGTTTCGCGTTTTATCGGGAACGCGGTTACCCGATAAAATCTCACAAAATTAATGCCTGACTTGGCTGCACAATGATTTTGAGATTGGCGATACTCTCGCGTATCGCCGCTTTCATCCCGTTAAAATCGTGTCGTCACAAAATAGAGCGTTGTTTACACCCATAAAATCCAACTAAGCCATTCAATCGCGCTGGTTGGAATACCTCATCTAAAATTAATCGCAGTAATCCGGTTTTGGCGTACATTGAGTGATGCAACCGCCTAGGCGCATAATTCACCACTTGTTATACTCGGCGCTTTTTTCACATTCATCATAGGATTCACGCACAGAGTTAAGGTAAAGCCGCAACTTTCGCCGTGAACACGATTATTTCCGAATTTAAAAACTATGTCTGACAAACCTTCAGAGCCAACCACTGGCCTTGCCAAAACTTACCAGCCGGCAGAAATTGAAACCGCGCTGTATGAAAACTGGGAAAAATCCGGTTACTTCGCTCCACAAGGCGACGGTGAAGCCTATAGCATCATGATTCCGCCGCCAAACGTCACCGGCTACTTACACATGGGTCACGGATTTCAAGAATCCATTATGGATGCCTTGATTCGTCATCAACGTATGCTCGGTAAAAAAGTGCTTTGGCAAGTCGGTACCGACCATGCTGGCATCGCCACACAAATGGTGGTTGAACGCCTATTGGCCGCTGAAGGTAAAAGTCGCCACGATCTAGGCCGTGAAAAATTTGTCGAAAAAGTCTGGGAATGGAAAGAACATTCCGGCGGCCAAATCACACGTCAATTACGTCGCCTAGGCGCTTCGCCGGATTGGAGCCGTGAACGCTTCACCATGGACGACGGTTTTTACAAAGCCGTTCAAGAAGTGTTTATCAAACTCTACGAAGACGGTTTGATTTATCGCGGCAAACGTTTGGTGAATTGGGACCCCAAACTCAAAACCGCAGTTTCTGATCTTGAAGTATTAAGCGAAGAAGAAAACGGTTACCTGTGGCATTTACGCTACCCAGTTACTGACGAGAACGGCATCGTTTTACAACACCTAACCGTCGCGACGACTCGTCCAGAAACCATGCTCGGCGATACTGCGGTTGCGGTTAATCCTAACGATGAGCGCTATCAAAATCTTATTGGCAAAACCATTACCTTGCCATTGGTTGGTCGTGAAATTCCAATTATCGCCGACGATTATGTGGATCAAGACTTCGGAACTGGCTGCGTAAAAATCACGCCTGCCCACGATTTTAACGACTACGAAATGGGTTTACGCCACAACCTACCCATGATCAACATTCTCGACGACGACGCGAATATTAACGATCAAGCGCCGGAAAAATATCGTGGTTTGGATCGTTTTGAAGCGCGTAAGCAAGTCGTTGCCGACTTTGAAGCCGCAGGCCTCCTTGAAAAGATTGAAGATCACAAATTAAAAGTACCGCGCGGCGATCGCTCGGGTGTTGTGATCGAGCCTTACTTAACCAATCAGTGGTACGTAAAAACTCAACCTTTGGCCGACGAAGCCATTAAAGCCGTTGAGCAAGGTGACATTGAGTTTGTGCCTAAGCAGTACGAAAACATGTACTTCTCGTGGATGCGCGACATTCAAGACTGGTGTATTTCTCGCCAATTGTGGTGGGGCCACAGAATTCCCGCTTGGTACGATGCTGAAGGCAATATTTACGTGGGTCGCAGCGAAGACGAAATTCGTGCACGTGAAAACCTCGATGCCAGTGTTGTCTTAACCCAAGACGAAGACGTGCTCGACACTTGGTTCTCGTCTGGCTTGTGGACCTTTGGCACTCTCGGCTGGCCAGAAGAAACCGAATTTTTGAAAACCTTTCACCCGTCTTCGGTATTGGTGACCGGTTTCGACATTATCTTCTTCTGGGTTGCGCGCATGATTATGCTGACCCTGCACTTCCGTAAAGAAGTGCCCTTTAAAACCGTGTACGTACACGGCTTGGTGCGCGACAGCCAAGGCCAAAAGATGTCGAAATCCAAAGGTAACGTGCTCGACCCTATCGATCTTATCGACGGCGTAGGTCTTGACGCACTGTTGGAAAAACGCACCGCTGGCATGATGCAGCCGCAGCTAAAAGACAAAATTACCAAGCAGACCAATAAAGAATTCCCAGAAGGTATTGCCAGCTACGGTACCGATGCGCTGCGCTTCACCTATTATTCGCTGGCATCAACCGGCCGCGACATTAATTTCGATGTGGGTCGTATCGAAGGCTTTAGAAACTTCTGTAACAAAATTTGGAACGCTTCAAACTTTGTTTTAATGAACTGTGCAGATCAAGACTGCGGTCAAGACGGCTCCAGCGATTACGAATTATCACTGGCCGATCGCTGGATTATCTCGCTGCTGCAAAAAACCGAAGCGGCCGTTAGCGAAGGCATTAAAACCTACCGTTTCGACCTTGCGACCCAAGCGTTGTACAGCTTTATCTGGCAAGAGTACTGCAGTTGGTATCTAGAGCTTTGTAAACCAGCACTTAACAGTGATGACTACAGCGACGCGCAAAAGCGCGGCACACGTCGCACATTGGTTCGTGTGCTTGAAACCGTACTGCGCTTGGCACACCCGTTTATGCCGTTTATTACCGAAGAAATTTGGCAAAAAGTAAAAGGTTTAGCCGGCGTAAGCGGCGATACCATCATGTACGCGCCCTATCCAATTGCGAACGAATCCAAAGTTGACCAAGACGCGATTGAAAATATCGAATGGTTAAAAACCGTGATCACCACCATTCGTAATATTCGCGGCGAAATGAATATTTCTCCGGCGAAAAATTTACCGGTGTATTTCCACAGCGCCAAAGCCGAAGATAAAACCCGCTTAGAAAGAAACAAAACCTTCTTAACTAAGCTGGCGAATCTCGAATCGGTAACCTGGCTCGATGACTCAGAACAAGCGCCGCTCTCTGCCACGGGCTTAGCTGCCGACATGGATATCTTTGTGCCTATGGCTGGACTGATCGATTTAGACGCCGAGCTTGCGCGCTTGGGTAAAGAAATCGAGAAGCTCGAAAAAGAAGTCAGCCGTATCAGCGGCAAGCTAAGCAATGAGAAGTTTGTTGCCAATGCACCTGAAGACGTTGTTGCCAAAGAAAAAGCCAAGCTCGCCGACTACGAAGCGTCGGTGAAAAAGCTGGTTGAACAACGCGAAAAGATAAAAAGCATCTAAACTCTTAAAACCCCGCTCTGCGGGGTTTTTTATGAACGATCAATTCTGAAAATTAATTTATATAATCAAGCGATATACATTTTTAGTCACGATTGCGGTACTATTGCCGCGACAAATTGTTTTGAGCAATGTGATGCGTTATGAGTAAAGATACTAAAAAGCACAAAATTAAAAAGAAAAACAGCCAGCTGATTATTCGCATCAACGATGAAGAGCGCGAGCAGTTCATTAACCTTTGTGAACATTTAGATACCAGCGCCGCACGAGAAATACGTCATTTCATTCGCGACTTTTTGGCTAAGCACAACAGTGAAAATGAAGTCTCTAAAGAAGAAGAAAACACCCCTGAAACTGAGTAATTAATTAGCTCGAAGGGTTTTAAGACAGAATGTTTTAAATCAAAAAGCTTTAAGACAAAACGCAAAAAGAGCCAACCGGCTCTTTTTGTTTAGGTAGGTTCGGCGTTGCCGCCTGTAATTATCGGGAAGCGATTTGATCTTTTTCCAATTCAAAAGAATACTTACGAATCAAACCTTTCACCTCAATACTTTCGCCAGAATCATTCAGGGCCGCAAACCGCGACTCTTTCAAAGCTTTTACGGCTGCTTGTGTAAACACTCGTTTTGGTGTGGCTTTTACCACGCGAACATTCACCGCTTGACCATGGTGATTTAAGTCGTAACTTAGGGTCACCTCACCTTCAACACCCGAGCGAACCGCTAAGGCTGGATAACTGGGTTGTACCAACGATACTACTTCAACGTCGTCGTGATTAAATACTAAATCGCTTTCGGCCATTGTTTTAGCGCTAAAACCAAAAACAAACAATAGAACGAGAGCAGCGTTAAACCCGTTTGTAATTCTTTTCATTGAGTTACTCCTCGCTGTTTTAGTCACACAGTGACTCTACCTTTTTCACGTATATTTTTAGTATATACACAATATAATCATCGTCAATCTTCTTGAATTAAAATATATCGCTATATGAAATCATAACGAAGTAACAATTAGATACCTCAGCATCTAAAACCATTAAGAAGAGTGAAACAGCGAAGACAACAAAAGAAGTCGGGCGTGAGTAAAACGCCCACCAATAGAAACGGCTTTAAGCCATGATGCGAGGCGAGAAAATCAAATTACGGTTTTGAGCGTAAAGCTACACGACCTTGATATGCCAGGGTTCAAAGCGCACACCTAAGGTGTTTTCTTGCATGTAGCGAATTTGAATGTAACCCAGATCTGCCATGCGTTTAAATACATCGGAATCGGCAAAGGCATCGGTAAAATTCGCCGCACCCATACCCATCTTACCCACATCGTAATCGCCAATACCGTGAAATGAATGACCCGGAGGCGCCAACGAACGAGAGGCTCGCGACAGGTTGTAATTGACACTTCGCGCCTTGGCTAAAAACAAATGCAGCTGTTTTACGTTGGCGCGAATTCCCGAGGTTAAAACAATGTCTTCACCCACATCACGAACCAACTGGTCGTAATGATGCAACGATTGCTCTTTAAACAAATAATGGCCACTGCCTGGAACCTTGATCACCGAGTCTTTAGAAATAACATCGGTTAACTGGCTACTGACTTTTTCACCAAAGAAACCGTAGTTTCGAGCATCGGTGGTAAAAATCTGTTCGATAAAAGCCAACTCTTGGGCGGTAAATTCACCCACATCCGAAAAGCTTTTGGCAAATTTCAGCGCTTCGTCAAAACCAAGGATATTAAAATTTCCGAAACCAGTGACGTTTTGCAATCGTGCGAGGCGATTTAAGGTCGAATCCAAAAGTACTTGGTCAGATTGACTAAGAAATACGTCATCGGCGTAATTTATCGAGAAGTTTTTAACTTTTTCGACAATAGACTTAGCGACTTCTGTGGCTTTTGGAGTTTCATCGAGAGCCCGACTGTGATCGGACTGATGATTGATTCCATCTTCTATCAGTTCTTCTACCCTGCTGCTCAATAGAGATTGGCTAGCCCGGTGCGAATCGAGATTGGACAATAGCTGTGCCGCTGGTTGGGTGCCATGCTGCTTGGTTAAATTAGGCTCTCCCGCAAACGGCACCTGTACAGCTTTTGAAGGATCAGATGCGCTAACACGATTAAGCGACCTAAACGGAACCGGAGTCTCTGGATCATCGAAAACCCAGTTTAAGTGCTCACTGTAACTCGCTTCTGACAGACCTTTGTTAACAACATCAAAACCTTGCACCGCTAGATCAGAGGCTTGAGTTTTATCGGTGCTCAAACGCTCAACCCAGCGAAATTGACTCGCCGCTGCAACTGCCGCTGCTGCAAACAAAAAATTCCGTCGATTCACCAAGTACCTCCGAGCATTTCACGATCACCGCGTAAATAGATAGTGTTGTAAAACTCTGCCGTCATTGACCCTACAAAGACGACCCATTAGATAGAGTAGCGCGTTTTAATGATTTTTTTGAACAGCAACAATAACGCCTATTCATAAGAACTTGCTAATAACAAGCGCACAAGCTCGACAAACAATTTCGAAGATCTTTTCGTCAGGTTTTATCCTGCCGTGGTGCCGACGGTGTGGCATCTGCTAAGATTAGCAGTTTCCAATCACAAACCCGGTGTTTTTTAAAAGGTTTTACCGACCATGAGCCATGCCCAGCAAATTCTTGCTCAAAATAACGACCTCCCGATAAAAACCGAACAATCCGTTCACAGCGGCAAGGTTCGATCGGTTTACTGGCTCTCGAAACAAGACAGTCAGCGACTCATCAAGCAACACGGATATGCCGTAGCACCAGAAGCGGAGCTCGCTGTTATGGTTATCAGTGATCGACTCTCGGCGTTCGACTGTATTTGGCACGGAGAAAATGGGCTAAATGGTGTACCGGGCAAGGGCGCGGCGCTCAACAGCATCGCCAATCATTGGTTTCGATTGTTCAAGCACAATCAATTAGCGGCAAGTCACATACTTGATGTTCCTCATCCGCTGGTCTGGATTGTACAAAAAGCGCAACCGGTAAAAATTGAAGCCATCGCGCGACGCTACATTACCGGTTCTATGTGGCGGGCCTACGAAAACGGCGAACGTGAGTTTTGCGGACAAAACCTACCGGAAGGGCTTAACAAGAATCAGCGCCTTGATGAGCTGCTAATTACGCCATCAACCAAAGGAATTTTAAAAGGACTCGACGGTGTGCCGGAGGCCGACGATGTCAATATTTCTAGAGCCGACATAGAAAGACACTACCGTGCCTTTGGATTTAATAGCCTATCGGATATCGATTTGTACGAAAAATTGCTCAAACAAGGCTTTGAAGTTATCGCCAAGGCAACCCAGGCCATAGGACAAATTTTTGTGGATACCAAGTTTGAGTTTGGTTACATCACCAATCGCGCCGGTGTTAAAGAGTTGATTTACATGGACGAGGTAGGTACACCGGATTCTTCTCGTCTGTGGGATGCAGAACAATTCAAAAAAGGCACGGTGGTAGAAAATTCAAAAGAATACTTCCGCCAAGCCCTGCTTAATCATTTTCCAGACCCAGACATTTTGCTCAATAAAAACCGCATGTTTGAGCGAGAAGCCTTGGCAAAAAATAACGCCCTACCCGAAGAAATGATGATGCAAGTTTCTCAGACTTACACAAGCATCGCTGAACAAATTACTGGCTCTGCGGTTTATAAACCCGAAAATCCGAAGGCAGAAATTATTGCGACGCTTAACGACCGCTATCAATTAATTCGCTAAATACGAATAAGCCAAACGCAGATAATTTCAAAAAATTAATGCCAAAGCAGGTTATAACGACCTGCTCTTTGGCAAGAGATTCTCCACACTCATTTCTATTTTTTATAACCAGGTTTTGCAGACTAAATTAATTACGAATTAATTAGTCTTAAACCTTATGGTTATGCATCTCTTTCATTTACTTTTAAACGCTTTACTCTAAGAATTTACTAACAAGACAGTCAAATAAGAAATATTTTTTACTTCTTCAAGCACAAAACGACAAGTTCATCTAACCTCAATAAATAACCCTGTTTATTGTGCCTATTATTGCAACGCATCTGAAAACTCGTGAGACACTTTCGTAATCCGCCCATTATTATCGACATAGAAGCTTCCGGCTTTGGTCCAGAAAGCTATCCCATAGAAATTGGTGTGGTACTCTCGGATGGTCTTCGCCAGGCAAAATTAATTCATCCTCACGATTCTTGGACATTTTGGTCATTCGAGGCTGAAAAAATTCACGGTATAAAGCGCGAACAACTTCTAAACCGCGGATTACCGGTTCGCGAAGCAGCGTTAGCGCTTAATCATTTGCTGAGAAACGAACGTACCTTTAGCGACTGCTGGGTAGTTGATAAACCCTGGTTGGATAAATTATTTTTGTTTGCCAAGGTTAAACAGAGTTTTTCACTGAGCCCCATTGAGGCTATTTTGCCGGACGAGCAAATACATTACTGGGACAAGGCCAAAGAGATGGTTCAGAAAAAGCTGAATGTGAAACGCCATCGCGCCAGCACCGATGCCATGGTGATACAACAAACTTATTTAAAATCGAAAGAGCTGGCAAGAATAAACGGCGCAAACTCGGTCGCATAAATAGGTTTGTTGATAATTTTTTTGAATTTAAAGAGAGGAAACTCTGATTAATTCTGCCTCGACTTAATCAGAGTTTCTAGAGTATTTTTTCTTCTCTCAAATACCGAAAACCCATACGCGTTTTTCGCATCGGGTTTAGAAGCAACTAGCAATTCACTTTGCCAATCGCCAAAGTCGAACTCGGGAATAAAAGCGTCACCATTAATTTCGGTGTCAACAATGGTTTCGAATACTCTTGTTGCCATTGGGAATGCTTCTGTAAAAAAATGCACACCGCCGATAACAAACACCTCGTCTTTTTGTTTAAAAGCGAGTTTTAAAGCTTCATCCAAAGTAGAGACCAACTCAATTCCAGATACGGCTTGATAATTTTCATCCCGAGTAATCACTATGTTTAAACGCCCAGGCAATACCGATTTGTGATCTTCATAGGTTTTGCGACCCATAATCACAGGACAACCCATGGTGTGTTTTTTAAACCAAACAAATTCTTTCGGTAAATGCCAGGGCATTTTTCCATCTTTACCAATGCAAAAATTTTTTGCACGGGCATAAATTAAATTAACTCGAGACATAACAAATTACATTAACTCAATAATTCTTTTAAACGTGCTGCGTGTGCTTTTAAATTTGGATATTGATCGGTGTAAATGGTACAAGCCGACAAATCACTGAATTCGCACATCACAAACAAATCAATATCTGCTTGCGACAGTTTATCGTTGACTAAGAATTCTTTACCATTTAATGCGCTATCCATGGTTTCGGAGAAGGTTTCTAATAACGCCTTGCCACGAGTTACTAATTCGGGAATTTGCGCAATCGACTTCAAACCTGGCAATGCTCGCCCTTCGAAAGCCGGATGACCATTTCGCAGCACTTCGGCAATTGGAATAAAACCTTGCATATAAATGGTATTAATCCAACTTAAGATTTTGGTTTTTTCGATAACATCGCTGCCAAATAAAGGCTTCTCTGGATACAAATCTTCAATCAGTTGCAACATTGCCAGTGTTTCAGTGAAATAAGATCCATCATCCATCACCACCACAGGAATGGTACCGCTGGGATTTACCGCTAAAAACTCCGGGGAAAGTTGTTGCGCTTTCATTAAATCGATGTGCTCGACCGGAATATCCAACCCTTTGTATTGAATCATGAACTGAACACGACGTGGGTTCGGTGCGATTGGACTTCCGTATATTTTTGTAATTTTCATAATCAACCCTTTATTGAACCATGAGTGTGGATATTAGTGTTAAATACCAGCGGCACAGATATTATCAGCCGCTGCGCTTCACATATTGAGTGAGTAGAACAATGCGTGTGCCATTAACTCGACCTTCAATGTGCTCTGGATTGTTCGTCAACGAAATATTGCGCACAGCAGTACCTCGTTTAGCGACGAAACTAGTACCTTTAACGTCTAAGTCTTTGATGATCACAACCGTATCGCCCGCTTTTAACTCGGCGCCATTGCTATCCAGTGTTGGCGGCTGGTCGGCATCGACACTGCCTGTAGATTGCGCCCATTGACGAGTATCGTCTTCCATAAACATCGATTCTAAGGCTTCTTGCGCCCAACCTTCCGCGGAGAGCTGATCCAACAGTCGCCACACCAACACCTGTACCGGCGCGTGCGGGCTCCACATGCTGGTTTGCAAGCAACGCCAGTGATTCATGTCTGCGCTTGGATCATCTTTGCCCAGTAACTCAGAGCAGGTCTCACAGACTGCAACACCGCACTCCTCTACATCTCTGTCACCAGAGTTAGGGATAGCGTATACGCCCAAAGATTGTTCAGCGCCACACAATTCACAGTGGCCGTCAGCTCGTGAGATTACAGAAGTCATAATATTCCTGAATAGTCGTTCTTGTTAATGAATTTGGGAGGCCAGATATAACAGCCATGATTTTGATGTGGATTATGCCGTGATCATTGAACAATGTTAAATTTTAGCGCTATTAATGACTCTTTTAGTCTTAGTGTGCTTATTAGCCCGAGCGTGTATTAACCGGCAGGTTTTAGAGTATAGGAAACTCCGGTTAATACAGAGTTTCTTGAGGCACAGGAATGTATCGCCAATTCAAGAACGGTAAGTGCTTGAAATTGTGAAGAAATTGGAAATCGTATTGTCAAGTTCTGTCTTCTGATTAAGCCATCGATGAGTTAGTCAGAGGTTCCTAAATAGTGCGATGAAATCTGTGATTTATTAAGTAGTTCTGACGATGATAAATCCGTTCAAAGTCGTTACTATTAACGCACTGTAAAGGTGTTGGCACTCAAACCCAGTGCAATCGCCAAACTAAGGCCCGACCCTCAACGACAAGAAGGTAAAAGTTATGTTTTTTTCGGCACACGTCAGTTCAAACATGCATCCTTCAACAACATTCTTTGATTTTGCAGCGCAAATGCAAAATTTAGCCGTAGCACAAACCAAACAAATGATGAGAGCTCAGTTTGCTGTGGCAGACTTTATGACATTAGGGTTATTGACTCAGGCACGCGACGAGCTCGAAAACGCCCTAGTTGAAGGCGTAGAAATTGGTGAAGAATTTCTCATTAAATTTCACCAGCTGCAAACCCAAGCATTGTCGGAACAAGAGCGTCATTTTGAGGCGCAAAACGCGCTGGCAGATGCGGAATTTAAAATAAAAAACACCTTACAATCGCTCGCACAAAATCTGTTCACACTGCCCTTCTCGCAAACGCTGGAAAAGCCATCCAAAAAACGCTTTCCAGTTACCTTGGAAGGTGAAGTAGTAAGAGATCTCGACGCAACCCAAAATTGAACCCAGAAGACTTTATTCGGATGCTGACTCAGTCACATCAATAAAAATGACAGCAAACACATTATTTTTATAAGGAAACTCCGATTAACCTTTAGTTTCCAGCCGCAAGGATGCGCCACCAATTTCAACAACCATGAACCTCTGAAATTGGGAAGAAATCGGAAACCGATTTTCGACTTCTGCATACTGATGAAGTCATGGATGTGTTAATCAACCGTTTCCATATTGAGTATTCAGATTTAACCACTGCTTCCGTTGTATGTGAGCGGCATTAACATCATTCAACCTTTCGGGCCAACCGTTTGTAGGAGATTTTTTATGAGTAAGGACCTAAATTTATCAGACATAAACTACGAGGATTTATTCGATCGTAGTTATCAACGCTTACTCGGAAATGGATGCTACAACGTAAATCTGATCGACGCGTTTTACCGACTTTTTATGTCGAAATCCTGTGTTATTGCCGAGTTGTTTGCCGAAACCAATATGAGCGCACAAAAAACCATGTTGCACGACTCCCTTGATTCAATGGTGGAATTTTCGCGCACAAAAACCATTACCCCGTACCTGCAAAAACTCGCCGACATTCATGGTAAAGGTGGCAAGCAAGTTCCTTTATATCTATTTGATGTTTGGCTCGACAGCCTAATGGAAACCTTTTACCAGCAAGACCCACAGTTTACAAAATCCGAAGAGTTGTCGTGGCGACTGGTTTTATCGCCAGGAATTGTTTTTATTAAATTTATCTGCGCGAAGAAATAGCCTTTAAAAGCCGCTGTGAAGGCGGCTTTTTTCAATGTTTAATGTCAAACATTGACGTCTGACGGAAAATAAAACAGCAAAATAGACTAAAAACACCCTTGATTAACTCATCCAAGAATTAATCAAAGCCTCCTAAAACAAACCAATTTGCCGATCGGTAATCCCTGAGAAACTTTTCCCTAAAAATTGCAAAAGACTGTCGGCGACGGGTAGAAGTTGTTTTTCTACGTAATGATCGTAATCGATGGTAATTTTTTGCAGCTGCGTATCGGTTTCTGAATTGTAATTATGTAAAGGCTCGGGACCATTGACGCTAATGACATAATCAACCCAATCGCCCTTTTTTAATACTTCGCCGCGACTGGCAAGTTTTCTGGCCGCCTGCACATGCGGCGGACTCGATTTATCGTAGTCTTCAAGTTTGCGCCTAAGGCGTTTTCGATAAATCAGTTCGGAATCTTTGTTGCCGTCGTAAACATCTTTTACCAACGCTTTAATAAACGCTTCAAAAGGCTCTTCGTTAAAGATTTTTGTGTAAAGTGTTTCTTGAAAATGTCTCGCTAAAGGCGTCCAATCACTGCGTACCGATTCTAAGCCGCGAAACAACACCTCAGTGGTATCGCCTTTTTTTACAACGCCTGCATAACGTTTTTTACTACCAACATCGGCACCGCGAACGCTTGGCATAAAGAACTTGGTGAAGTGAGTTTCGAATTGAATTTCTAAATAAGACTCTAAATTAAAGTCTGATTTTATTTTCTCGGACCACAATTGATTTAATTTTTTTGCCAAACCTTTACCAATTGTGCCGATGTCGGCTTCATCCTGTTGAGGTCCCAATAAAACAAACACCGAATCGGTGTCGCCATAGATAACGCGTAACCCTTGTTGTTCTATCCACGCTTGCGTGGTGGTAATAATTTCGTGGCCGCGCAATGTAATTGAGCTGGAAATTCTAGGATCGTAAAACCGACAACCCGGCGAACCTAAAACACCGTAGAGAGAATTCATAATAATTTTTATGGCAAACGATAACACGCTGTCACCGTTCTTTTTGGCGATATCACGTTCTTGCCACAACCGCGCGACTATGTCGGGCAACAACGATTTCTCTCTAGAAAATCGCGCACCATTAAATCCGGGAACAACCGCGTCTTCGCTTAGGTGTTCGTGTTCGGCAACCCAAAACGCGTAGGGATCAATTTTGAAGGTTCGAATAATACTTGGGTACAGACTTTTAAAATCCAATAAAAGTACGTTTTCGTACAATCCTGGCTCAGAATCAAGAACGTAACCACCAGGACTGAGCAAATCCACAGATAATTCAGCCAGGTTCGGTGCAATATAACCTTGACGATGCAATACCGGCAAATAAGCGTATTCAAAGCTGGCCGCAGAACCACCAATTCGGTCGAGCGGCATTCCAGTCATGCGACTTTTTGTAGCCGCAAATTTTATGAGTTGGGTTTTCTCGAAGATATCCCAAACCAACTCACAGTCTTTTAAATTGTATAAAGCGAGTTGTATTTTATCTTGATAAAAGAGTTCGGTAATTTCTTCGCCGCGACCGGCGCCTTTCAATAATTTTCCTTCACCCAATAATTCACGAGCAACAAATTCTAGAGAAAAACTGGCAAAGATGTAAAAAGCCGTGCGTAACAGCTCAATTCCGTCGAGTGCAATACGACCGTTAATCGAAATATAGCGTTTATCGTTATCTTCTGGATCAATTCGCCATGTGGGTCTCGTTCGGTTACGACCTAAACTAAAAGGAATATTTAATTTTTTCGAAATATTCGAAAGCACCCATAAATCGAAGTTGATAAAACTCCAACCAATTAAAATGTCGGGATCGTAACTTTCTACCCAATCTAAAAATGCGATAAAACACGCCTTTTCGTCGGCGCAAAGAATTAATTCAAAATTAAGATCACGCAACTCTTTGGTGTTTACCTCGGCTATATCACCCACCATAAAGACAATGCGCTGGTCACTGGCATATACACCAATGGAATAGAGCGTGTTTGCATCCATGGTTGTTTCAATATCCACAGACGCAACTTTAAAAGCTGGTTCGTAGAGAACGGGTTTTACGGTATTGGTTTTTACCGATCGATAATTGGGCGCTTCAGAAATCGCAACGGTGTTATTGTTTTGTGACGCCTCGGCTTGCCCAAAGCGACATTCTTGCAGACTCTCATTTTGATAAAAAAACTCCACACCGGAGTTAATAAAACGCTCCATTAAAAAGCGTTCGGGCGGGCGAATATCGGCTTCCCAAACCTTAATATGTCGCTGTAGAAGATTTAACGCATCGCGAGAGCGTTTATGGCTTTGAAAATATACCGCTGCGACGGGTTGGTTTTGAAAGCTTGTAAGCGGTAAAGACTTTACTCGCCAGCCACGTTGAATTCCTAATAAAGGTGCAAGACGCGGCACGTCTTCTTCGGCGATAAAAAAAACCGATTCTTGGCCTTCGATTAACAATTGCAAAGGACCGGCATCGGTAACTAGCCAAAGTTCTAAACAGATTCCATCGTCAAGATCATGCCATTGACGCGTAAGAATAAAACCACGATCACTGTGCCAGCTCTGATCCACAAACGATTACTTCAACTATCCTTGCGCAAGCAATTCGCGCAAATCAATTATTCCAGCATTGGCTCTGGAAACGTACGACGCCATAACCAATGAATGATTTGCCCAAAGACCAAAGCCGCTGCCGTTTAAAATAATTGGGCTGTATATAGCTTCTTGGGTGGCTTCTAATTCACGAATAATTTGCTGCAAACTCACGCGCGCATTTTTTCTCTCTAATACATCTGCAAAATCCACTTCAATTGCACGCAACAAATGCAGCAACGCCCAAGTACTGCCACGCGCCTCAAAAAAAACGTTGTCAATTTCTAACCAAGGGGTTTTAACCTCAACCTCTTTTGCAGTCTGCGTCGATTGACGTGCATCTGCATCTCCCGCTAAATCGGTATTGACGCGTCGCTGCCCTACACTTGCACTAAGGCGCTGGGACAAACTACCAAGGCGAGTTTCTACGGTGGTTAACCAATAGCGTAAGTTATCTGCCCGTGCGTAGAATTGTGTATTGGTCTGCTTATTGTCTGACAGGCGCTCAATATAATTATTAAGATATTTAAGCGCATCGCGATATTCAGATTCTGCCGCTGGTAAAATCCAGCTTTTATTATCGACATTAAATCTAGGCTCTGCCTTGGCGAGATCAACATCTTCTGTAGACTGGGATTGCGAGCGACTGAAGGACTCTCGCATCGCTTTCGACATATCCCGAATTTGAATCAATGCACCATATTCCCAGCTGGGTTGGTTATCTAACCAAATTCCCGGTGGCGAAATATCGTTTATTAAAAAACCGCCCGGTTTATCCAGTAGGGTTTCGGTCAGAGCCATCAGCGTAGATGTGGTTACTGCACCGGTAACGAGATCGGAGGAGTTATTTGCCCCAGCAATGGTACTGATGCGTTCGCGGGCTCTGTTTTCAACATCGAATTGCTCTGGAGCGTAACTCCAATAAATTCCCATACCACAAGCAATGGCTAAGTAAATGCCGACAATAACGGCCAACCACGTTATTAATGATTTGCTCTCTGTGCGTTGCTGAAAAAAGCGTTTCATTTTTCCACGCAAGCTGATAAACGGTTTTGTAATAAAATTAACTGCCATAATAATTCGCGTATTTTCGGGAGTTTACGTCACCACCGCATCAACAAGTTCTGACGGCCAAACTCAACTCAGGGTTGCATGGAGTATTTCTGGTAATGGTAAATTGTTGGCAGACGGCGCTTAATTCGATCGCTTAATTAATGGGAGCTTGTAAGATAATTTTAGGCTCTTTTCCTAAGCGAATATCGCCGCGTAATCGATAACCTGGCAACGCTTCTTTCATTTGTGCATAGACCCAACGGCCTTCTGCATCGGTAGGTGTTACAATTAAAACAAACTGGTCGTTCTTCTTAACTTTTTGAGCAAGTTCGGCAAGCTGTTGGGATAATACGTCGGATCTAGTGCGCAGACTTTGTCTTGGCAAATCAATTTCATTATCTTGAGTAACGACAACCTGAACGTTAGGTTCTGGTTCGACCTGCTTCGAAACCCGCTTGGCTTTAGCGAGATAATCTTGGGATTCCCTCACAGATAAAGAGTTTGGCAATATTTGTCGGGCTTTTGCCAAAAACACACTGGCTTGTTCAAAGTGGTAAGCATCGGCAGACTGATTAGCCAGCTGGCAATAGCGATTTACCACTTTTTGTATGCCCGATTTAGCTTCCGAGTTACTTGGATCGACCAACAGCGCCGCTTGGTATTTATCGTACGCATTTTCATAGGCGGGCGTGGTTAGCTGGTCCTTAGACAGTGCAACCTCAGCTTCATACAGAAGTTGATTAGTTAGGTCTAGTTTGGTCAATTTTTTCGATTCCTGAGATATTGCAGGAGCGGTCTCTGCTTCAACCACCACTTTCTGAGCAAGAGCGGTTTTATCATCAGGTTTAGAAGGTGACGCCGACTGCGGCTTACTATTACCACCGCATGCCGAGAGTAAACCAACAATTGCGATGGATAAGGAAGTCACGGTTAATTTTCGTAAATTAAGAATAAACAACATATCGTTTAAAATGATTATTTAAAAATTTAAAACCAAGGCCCACGATCAGGTATTTATTTGTCTTAAAAATTCTGACGCAACCTCATACACCAACCACTTTTACAGCGTTATTTTCCATTCAACATTGATGAACAAAATCACTGTATCGAAAGATTAATTCAACACTTATTACTTAAAGTTACTTTTTTTACGCAATTACGATATCTAGGTTTTAACTGAAATTAAAGAATCGTAAACCTATGCTTTTCTTCTATTCTAAACAGTTTTGCCGATGCTAAGTTCTCTACTCAGCCTCAACCTGCCTACCGAGTTAGCAGAATTTTGATCGCTTATATTTTTCTGAATTGTTCAAAAACATATCAAAACCTGAACATAGAAAGGCGTTTTTACACTAAAAAAAAAGGTTTTTTTAAAACCTTAGACGAATATGTTTTTAGCAGCTTTTTTTCGTTGCGCTAGCCTAAATTATTGTGAGCTAATAACACTCAAAGATTCTACAACTCAATAACAACCATAAACTCACAAGATTATTTATTGGGTTGCCGTATTTACTAATACAGGAACCCTTCTAAAAGCTTTGAGTCTTACCACAGACTCGTCTTGTGCCAGAGAGTTTATTGTGACGACTAACGGTTACTAATTCCGGCAATCGTCATCCAATTTACCATAAATTTCTCTAGACTAAGTGTCGCGCCTGCGAGACTTGATTATTGTGCAGCACTAACCTTACGGATAGTTCAATAACCAAGCAAATCGGACTTGCCAAAATTAATCGATAATTTGCGAAACACATACATTTAGAGCATTTACCGTGTTTAAAAACCGCTTTTTTAGCCACAAGTCACTATTGCTGACTTGTTTTTTTCTGTTGTTGAGCCCCGTATTCTCAGCGGCGGCACAGGCACAAGATCCATTTGCCAATAACGGCAACGGTCTATCGACATTAGGCGATGAGAGTGCCCCGGCATTTTTGCGCGTAGAAGAAGCCTACCAAGTGCAAGTTCATGTACTTGATGATCACCTAGAACTGGCTTGGTACATTGAGCCAAATTACTACCTTTATCAATCAAAGTTCAAATTCAGAACCGATGGACAAACATTACCGGCGGAATTTGAAAAAGGTAAGGTTAAGTACGATGAATACTTTCAAGAAGATGTCGAGGTTTTCTACGACTCTACGCTTGTAAAAGTTAATAATGCTGCCGACAAACCGTATAACCTAAAAGTTACCTCTCAAGGCTGTGCTGATGCCGGACTTTGTTATCCGCCCTATCACCAGTATTTCGAAATTGACCCAATCAACAAGACCGCCACAGAAGTAGGCCCACCGACTGATGGCTCTCTTTCTGTTGCTGACGAGACCGAAAGCCTAAATACCAGCTTTGACCAACAAACGCCTTTTAACATAACAACCTGGCTAACCAGTATTATCTTTGCCTTAATTGGTGGCATGATTCTAAACCTAATGCCTTGCGTATTCCCGGTTTTGTCGATCAAAGTCCTCAGTCTTGCCAACTCCAAAGAAAGCCAACACAAAATGCATTTGCATGGCTGGGCCTACAGCGTGGGTTGTGTTTTCACATTCGTAGTCATTGCTTCTATTATGCTGGCTTTGCGTGCCAGTGGCGAAGCGGTAGGCTGGGGCTTCCAGCTTCAGTCTCCAGCAGTTATCACTGCACTTTTATACGTATTCTTCTTGATGGGCCTGAGCTTCTCTGGCGTTATCAATCTTGGCAGTAGCTTAATGGGTGTGGGTCAAAACTCCACTCAAGGAAACAAACTACATCATTCATGGATGACTGGGGCGCTCGCCTCTGTAGTGGCAAGTCCTTGTACCGCGCCCATGATGGGAGCCGCCCTTGGTTACGCCATCACTCAACCGGCGTACGTGGCACTTTCAATTTTTGCTGCCCTAGGTTTTGGTATGGCATTACCCTTCCTACTACTAACCTATCTGCCAAAAGCCGCGTCTTTGTTGCCGCGCCCTGGCGCCTGGATGGATACGCTTAAGCAATTCTTAGCATTCCCTCTTTATCTGTCTTGCGTTTGGTTACTGTGGGTTTTAGCCAATCAAACGAACAATAACCACTTAGCGTTGGTAATTTGCGGCTTGGTAGCGATCGCATTCGCACTTTGGCTGGCGAAACTTACGCCATCAAAAGGTTTTGCCAAGTGGTTTAATCGATTTACTGCCGTAGCAAGCGTCGCCTTTGCCATATTTGTTGGCTTGAACTTCACCCCGGCAAAACAAGATGAGCTTTGGTTAGCCTATTCTCCAGAGCGCCTAAGCGAACTTCGTGATCAAGACAAACCTGTATTTGTGAACTTGACGGCATCATGGTGTATTACTTGTTTGGCGAATGAGCGTGTTGCACTTGGAACCGACGCGGTTCGCGGTGCAATGGCTGAAAATGGCGTACAGGGCTTAAAGGGTGATTGGACTAATGCTGATCCACAAATTACGGATTTGCTAAAACAGTACGGTCGTTCTGGTGTTCCGCTCTACTTGTATTACCCAGCAGATAAACAAGCAGAAGCCATTATTCTTCCGCAGTTACTAACAACAGATATTGTTTTACAGGCCATTACATCAAGCCAAGAATCAGAAGTAGCGGAGCTGTAATAAAAGTTAACAACATTTCGCCGAAGTTACTGCACTTATAAAGCAAGTTACCAACAATTTCTTGCTTTTTTCGCTAAATAGCCGCCATTGACCTCAAATGTGCGGCTATTTTTCTTTATATAGCACGAAAATATCCGATCACGATTCTTTAACAGTATTTAAAACGCGAAAACTCGGCCAAATTTCGCCTATCTTGTAGCGATCTTCCGTGAAATAACTAAAAACAAAACCAAGCCATAGACATAGGTATTAGATTCAGGCAAACTCCTGCACCGTTTACATACATATATCGACGTTTTTAACACTCGATCATCAAAAAGCAGGTTTTTTAGAGACATGCCTCAACCCAAAATTCTGGTTTTACACGGCCCGAACCTAAATTTGTTAGGTACCCGCGAACCAGAAATCTACGGCAGCTTGACGTTAGACGCCATCAACCAAGACCTCGTCGAAAAAGCGAGCGCTTGCGACATTGATTTGATGCACTTTCAATCGAACGCTGAATTCGAGTTGATCAACTGCATACATCAATCAAAACACAATGGCGTTGAATTTTTGATCTTTAATCCGGGCGCCTTTACTCACACCAGCGTTGCGCTTCGCGATGCCATACTCGGTGTAGGCCTACCATTTATTGAAGTTCATTTATCGAACGTATATAGCCGCGAGCCCTTCCGAAAACACTCGTACTTTTCGGATATCGCCGTAGGGGTTATCTGCGGTTTAGGAGCTAAAGGTTACTCTCTAGCGCTGCACTATGCTGTGGAACATTTAGCCAGCAAGACAGCCTAAACCAAAACTACCCGCAACCTTACACCAACTACACTTTTAGCGGAAAATACCGCCAAAAATAGAGAAAAGTTAATGGATATTCGCAAAATTAAAAAGCTTATAGAAATCCTAGAAGAATCTGATATCGGCGAGATCGAAATTAAGGAAGGCGAAGAGTCGGTTCGAATCAGCCGTGGTAGCAGTGGCGCTCATGCGCAACCGGTTTTTGTTAACGCGCCTATGCCCGTTCAACATGCGCCAATGTCTGCACCTCAGCCAACCTATGCACCTGCCCCTGAAGCTGCGCTACCATCAGCCCCAGAAATCAGTGGCCATGTTATTAAGTCCCCGATGGTAGGCACCTTCTACGCAGCACCAAGCCCAGGATCATCACCCTTCATAGCTGTTGGTCAATCTGTTTCTGCCGGCGATACCATTTGTATCGTTGAAGCGATGAAAATGATGAATCAAATCGAAACCGATAAATCCGGCGTCATCAAAGCTATTCTTGTTGACGATGGTCAAGCGGTCGAATTTGATCAACCTTTGATAATTATTGAATAAGCCCCGCATACGCGTTCTGTACTACAGCCCAACGGGAGCTAAAGACACATGATCAATAAAATTCTTATCGCAAATCGCGGTGAAATTGCCCTGCGCATCTTGCGCGCCTGTAAAGAATTGGGCATCCACACGGTCGCCGTGCATTCTACCGTCGACAAAGACCTCAAACACGTTCGCTTGGCAGACGAGTCTGTGTGCATCGGTCCAAATCCGTCGAACCAAAGTTATTTAAACATTCCATCAATTATTGCAGCGATGGAAATCACCGATGCAACCGGTGTTCATCCAGGCTACGGATTTCTGGCAGAAAACGCTGACTTTGCAGAACAAGTACAAAAAAGCGGCTTCGTTTTTATCGGCCCAAGTGCTGATGTGATTCGTCTAATGGGCGACAAGGTTTCCGCTATTCAGGCCATGAAAAAAGCAGGCGTACCAACTGTACCCGGCTCTGACGGCCCGTTACCGGAAGACAAAGAAGGCTGCCTAAAAATCGCTCGCGATATTGGTTACCCGGTTATCATCAAAGCTGCGGCTGGTGGTGGTGGACGCGGTATGCGTGTAGTTCACACTGAGTCTGCCTTGCTCAACTCTATTCATGTAACTAAAAGTGAAGCAGGTGCCGCCTTTGGTGACGATACGGTGTACATGGAGAAATTCCTTGAAAACCCACGTCACGTAGAAGTACAAATTCTGGCCGATGGTCAAGGTAGTGCTATTCACTTATTCGACCGCGACTGCTCCTTGCAACGCCGCCATCAAAAAGTACTTGAAGAGGCGCCAGCTCCAGGAATTCCCGATGAAGCCCGCCAAGCCGTTTACGATGCATGTACTCGCGCCTGTGTTGAGATTGGCTACCGCGGCGCAGGTACCTTTGAATTCTTATACGAAGACGGTAATTTCTATTTCATTGAAATGAACACTCGTATTCAGGTTGAGCATCCTGTTTCTGAAATGGTAACGGGTATCGATCTAATCAAAGAACAAATCCGAGTTTGTGCTGGCGAGAAGCTTTCTATTAAACAGGAAGACGTAAAGCTCAACGGCCATGCTTTTGAGTGTCGCATTAACGCTGAAGACGCCAGAACCTTCTTACCAAGCCCAGGTAAAGTGGTTAACTTCCATTCTCCGGGTGGTTTGGGTGTGCGTGTTGACTCTCATCTTTACAGTGGCTACACAGTTCCCGCCAACTATGATTCCATGATCGCCAAGGTAATTACTCACGCCGAAGATCGTGAATCCGCTTTGAACAAGATGCGTGTTGCACTTGATGAATTGGTTGTCGAAGGAATTCGCACCAATATCGCACTTCAGCAAGATCTAGTGAGAGACCAAGGCTTCCGTAAGGGTTGTGTCAATATTCATTACCTAGAGAAAAAGCTGAGCTCGTAAGATTGATGATTCGTTAATCTAAATAGAACGAACAGAAATCTGATCACACTTGCCATACATCGGTGATTACCACGGATGTATGGCTTGTCTAAAACATTTTTGATATCCGCCCATCTTATTTTACTGAGCGCCCATCATGCCTTGGCTTCAATTGTTAATTGCCACCGAAAAAGAACACGTTGAATCCTTCGAAGATGCACTTCTAGATCACGGAGCGTTAAGTATTACGTTACGCGATAACGCCGACCAGCCAATTTTAGAGCCAGCCTTAGGCGAGACTCCGCTGTGGAATAAAACTCAGCTTATGGCTCTTTATGAAGCCGATGTCGATACAGTTGCGATCAGTGAAGCAATCGACAAGTTCGTCGCAAGCACCGGAAGTTCTGCAAAGTGGGAACAACTAGAAGATAAAGATTGGATAAGAAGTTGGATGGAAGACTTCAAGCCCATTCGCTGTGGTGATCGCCTCTGGATTTGTCCAAGCTGGTGTGAACCGCCGGAACCTAATGCCATTAATTTAAAGCTAGACCCAGGTTTAGCATTCGGTACGGGCACACATCCAACCACATTCTTATGTGTCCAGTGGCTCGATCAGGTGGATTGTACCGACAAAAGCGTCATAGATTTTGGCTGTGGGTCTGGCATTTTAGGTATCGCCGCTTTATTGCTTGGTGCAAATTCAGCCCAAGGTATCGATATAGATCCGCAAGCATTAATTGCCACGGCAGATAACACTGAAAAAAATGGACTCCCGAAAGAATCTTTTCCGGTATACCTGCCTAAAGACTTCAAGCCTCAGCAAGTTGATATCACTATCGCCAATATTTTAGCCGGACCTTTAGTGGAGCTGGCTGGCCAAATTAACGCGCTGGTCAAGCCCGGCGGCTTATTGTGTTTGTCAGGAATACTGGCCACACAAGCAGAAGCTGTAATGGCTGCCTACCCTGAAATAACCTTCGATCCGGTCTGTGAGAAAGAACAGTGGGTAAGACTTACCGGCCAAAAAGCCTTGAACCCTTAAATTTTGTGGCCTAAGTCTTGATAAAAACGCACAGAATAATTTACGAACAATCTCGAAACCACTAAAATTCTTGTCATTACAGCAGCTTACATACAAAGCTTAACAAAACAGGTTAATCTAGAAGCTGACTTTCGGACACCGAGCCTGGAAATATTCCCAAGCTCGGCGTAACGTCGTTACCGACTACCCTTCAGTTTGGTCCAAACAGGTCCCTAAACTATGACAAGCTCAATAACGCGCTGTCCAAAGTGCAGCACCTCGTTTCGAGTTACGCCCTTGCAGCTCAAATCCGCCAAAGGTGCCGTGCGTTGCGGATCTTGTCTACACATCTTTAATGCTGAAGAAAACTTCGTAACGGTAAAACCTGCAGCACAGAAAGCAGCGACACCCAAAGCACAGAGTCAGACTGCGCCCGCAAAACCGAAACCTAAAGTAAACACGGCGCCCGCGCCACAGCAGCTCGCCTTCGATCAAAGTGCAATTGATGCCGAATCGGAGCTCGATGACATACTCATCAGCGACGATATGGAAAGCGGAGAATCGGACAGTGCCAAGTATCAAGGCACCATGGACGATCTCGCCGAGTTTCAGCTCAATCCGACCAAGCAGAATTGGTTAGATGACGGCAGTTCATTGTTTGACGCATCACCCAAGCAATCGTCTTTTCACCTCGTCGATGAAGACGAAGATGAGGACCAAGCCGACGAGAGCTGGGCGCTTAAAATGCTTGAAGAAGAAAGCCATACGCCTAGCAAGCCCGTCAAACAAACTCCATCGGCCGCGTTTAAAAAAGACACGACGCAAGATTTTTCGACCGAAAGTAGCGAAGATGATGACGACGAAGTCTTTCGTTTCGATGTTGATGAATCGCAACCATCTGAGGACGATGAGTTAAAAACTCTGCGTTTTGATAATCCTCTTGAAGATGATTTAGAGGAAGACACCAGCCGCTTTGATGGCAGCAGAACCGGCAGTTTTGACGCAGTTGGCGACGATTTCGACGATCTAGATAACTACGATAATTTTTCTGACTTTGATGAGCCGCCGCAAAAATCTTCCAAAACCAGCGACAGTTTTGCCATCGAAGACGACGAACTGGCCAAGCTTAAGCGTGAGTTAGAAGGATTTGACGATCCAGATGAAGATCAGATGGTTCCGGAGCCCGGCGACCGCCAAGAGTTTTTACACGCGCTAGCTCGCGAACCTGTAGAAATGACGGTTAAGCCCAAAAAGAGTAATCGAATTTGGATTAAAAGTACGTTAATTTTGGGCAATGTAGTTCTTTTGCTTGCTGTAATCATTCAAATTGGTTACCTGAAGTTTGATACATGGAGTCGTGTTGAGCCCTACCGCCAATGGTATTCAATGGCCTGTCCAGTGTTTGGCTGCACCTTACCAACGCGATACGACTACAACAAAATCCGAATTACTTTGGTGGTAAGAACCCATCCTACACTCACCAACGCCCTGATTGCCGACGCGGTCTTGCTAAATACCGCAGGCTTTGAACAACCTTATCCGAGCCTTGCCCTGCGTTTTAGTGACCTCAACGACAATCCTCTTGCTGAGCGCGTATTTAATCCCAGAGAGTATCTTCGCGGCGAGCTTGCTGGGGAAACCATCATGCCGGTTAAACAACCCATTCACATCAGCCTAGAGATCGCTGATCCGGGTGAAGCCGCGGTGAATTATCGAGCATTCATACCCGACTCTAATCTGAATCTTTAAGGTAGATAATAAAAACCGCTTTAAAGACACTTTTTTTATTCTAAAAACATTTACCTCTACTCACCGATCGAGCTCGCTTGAACGGTGAGTATTGCCGTGCTCGTTAAAAGGGCCGAACTGATTCTATGGGAAAGTACACCTGAAAATTTTTGCGGCATTTATTCAAACTCAAAGACTGATCAAATTAACGCTATCGATTGCCAATCACGTCGAAATCCCTATAATCCGGCGCCTCGTTAGAGGCTTTGAAAATGAAGCGAAATCAGGCGCCAAGCTAGATATTTAATCAGGCGCAAAATTTCCACAATACGGTTAATTTCTGCTTTCCCATTTTCTCAAGATGCGGGTATGATGGGCGCCCTTTTTTGACCAGCGATGCATTTGTGATCAATTGAAGAATTTACTGTAATTCGGGTCGTAAGGCTTCACTTTAGACTTATCGTGAATCTTTCGATTTTGAGCGAACTTTAATTTCACAAGCGACGGATCAGAATTTTGGCGTTTAACATAGGTAATCATTACATCGATGGTCGCACGGTTCTGGCACCTATGGCCGGGATCAGTGATTTGCCATTTCGACGGTTATGCAAAGCTTATGGAGCGGCACTGGCAGTTTCCGAGATGGTTACCAGCGACACCAAATTATGGAATAGCAGGAAATCAGCCTCTCGACTGAATCACAATGGCGAAACAGGTGTTAAGTCAGTGCAAATAGCGGGCACCTGCCCAATTGCTTTGGCTGAAGCAGCAGTGGCCAACGAACAACTCGGCGCTGATATTATTGATATCAACATGGGTTGTCCGGCTAAGAAGGTCTGCAACAAGGCGGCGGGTTCTGCGCTCTTACGCGATGAACCCTTAGTTGAAAAAATACTCACAGCAGTGGTCGGTTCGGTCAAGATTCCTGTGACTTTGAAGATTCGTACCGGTTGGGATAAAACCCAAAGGAACGCATTAACCATTGCACAAATGGCCGAAAGCATCGGTGTACAGGCTCTAACCATTCACGGTAGAACCCGTGCCTGCCGGTTCAATGGCGAAGCCGAATACGACACCATAGCTGAAGTATGCCAAGCAGTATCGATTCCGGTTATTGCTAACGGCGATATTACCAATGCCGTTAAAGCTAAAGAAGTACTAGACCATACCGGAGCAGCCGCGATCATGATTGGTCGAGCAGCTCAGGGTCGACCCTGGATTTTCAGGGAGATCGATCACTACCTCAAAACCGGCAATGCCGTTTCTGAACCCAGTAGTGATGAGATCAAAACCATTTTAATTAGTCACCTAAAAGAGCTGCATTCATTTTATGGGGACTACTTAGGGGTACGCATCGCTCGTAAACATGCGGGGTGGTACCTGAAAGGTTTCACCAACGGCGAAAACCTTCGAACAACATTCAACCAATTAGTAAGTGCGCAAAAACAAATTGAGTGCATTGAAGAAAATTTTAGTGCCTTGATACGTGATGGGGAAAAAGCGGCATGAGTCAAATTGAAACAGCACTAGCTGAACTGACCAACAACACAAACACAGCGACTGCACCAGAAGTTACCGGTGATCGTTTCCGTACCACCAACATCGAAGCTACCAGCAGCTCACTACGTGACTGTGTTAAGCAATCGATCGATAACTACTTCCAGCACTTAGACGGTCAAAACGTTTCTAACGTTTATGAGCTTGTGATGGCTGAAGTAGAAGCCCCGCTACTTGAAGTAGTTATGAAATACACTCGCCACAACCAAACCAAAGCCGCCGAGCTTTTGGGTTTAAATCGTGGCACCCTACGTAAAAAGCTTAAGCAGTACGGCCAGCTTTAATCATGACGCCCGGTTTAAATCCGGGCGTTATTTTCTGTACCAACAGACTCCGTAATTTTTGTTTTCGAACACACCCTACCCTTACTTCTCATATCGATAATTAAACCAACAAACGCACGAGAAGAGGCGGTAGTTATTCTATTCTTTTTCTAGTTCGATCAACTTTGTTGATGGACAAGTATTTCTGCAACATATCTTTTGGGAGAGAACACCGAATGTCATCATCAGAGGATTTCCTACCGATTAAACGTGCCTTAATCAGTGTCTCCGATAAATCCGGAATCGTGGAGTTCGCTCGCGAATTACGGACTTACGGCATTGAGCTACTATCCACAGGTGGTACGTTTAAGCTATTGAAAGAATCAGGCTTGGATGTAATCGAGGTTTCCGATCACACCGGATTCCCTGAAATGATGGACGGTCGAGTGAAAACTCTGCATCCCAAAATCCACGGTGGCATCCTCGCTCGTCGCGGTCAAGACGATCAAGTCATGGCTGAACATGACATTGCCGCCATTGATATGGTTGTAGTCAACCTCTATCCGTTCGAAAAGACCGTCGCCAATCCAGATTGCTCACTAGAAGACGCAATCGAGAACATCGATATCGGCGGCCCGACTATGGTACGCGCTGCGGCGAAGAACCACGCCTTCGTAAACATCGTGGTTAACGCCAGCGATTACGAATCAGTACTTGCTGAAATGAAAGCAAACAATGGCTCAACCAGTAAAGCAACGCGTTTTAACCTTGCCATCAAAGCCTACGAACATACCGCAAAATACGACGGCGCTATTGCCAACTATTTTGGTCGCTTAGTCGAAGGCGGCAACAAAGACTTCCCACGTACCTTTAACTTGCAATTCAACAAGCAGCAAGACATGCGTTACGGTGAAAATCCTCATCAAAAGAGCGCTTTTTACGTAGAAGGCACTGCCGTTGAAGGTTCAATAAGCTCTGCCAAACAACTGCAAGGTAAAGAGCTTTCTTACAATAATATCGCCGATACCGATGCAGCACTTGAGACCGTAAAACTCTTCGATGCACCGACCTGCGTTATCGTCAAGCACGCCAACCCTTGCGGTGTAGCGTCTAGCGACAACCTTCTTGAAGCCTACAACAAAGCCTTTGCTACCGACCCAGAATCCGCCTTCGGCGGCATCATCGCCTTTAACCGCGAGTTAGACGCAGCCACGGCACAAGCCATTGTTGATAAACAATTCGTTGAAGTCATTATCGCGCCGAGTGTCGCTGCGGGTGTTTCTGAAATTATCGCCGCTAAGAAAAACGTTCGCTTGCTCGTGTGTGGCGATCTAAGTGCCGATCAACCAAGCTTCGACTTCAAACGCGTGAACGGCGGTCTTTTGGTGCAAGAACGTGATCTTGGCTTAATTACCGCCGCTGACCTGAAAGTGGTTACCCAACGTCAACCAACAGACGCTGAAATTCGCGATCTTCTATTTACATGGAAAGTCGCCAAAATGGTTAAATCAAACGCCATTGTTTACGCTAAAGATCAGCGCACCATCGGCGTTGGCGCAGGCCAAATGAGCCGTGTTAACTCGGCACGCATTGCTGCTATCAAAGCGGAGCATGCAGGCCTTGAGGTTTCTGGCAGTTGCATGGCCAGCGACGCGTTCTTTCCATTCCGTGATGGTCTTGATAATGCTGCCTCCGTAGGTATTAGCTGTGTTATTCAGCCGGGTGGCTCAATTCGTGACGACGAAGTTATCGCCGCAGCCGATGAGCACAACATCGCCATGGTGTTTACCGGCATGCGTCACTTCCGCCACTAAATAACACCGTTTAATTCCAAACTCTCATTGGGCGGTCTCGAACTGCCCAATGTCTCAGGAGAAACTAATTCATGAATGTTTTAGTCATTGGCAGTGGCGGTCGTGAACACGCTTTAGCTTGGAAAGCCGCTCAATCCAACCAAGTAGACATCGTTTTTGTTGCCCCCGGCAACGCAGGCACCGCTCGCGAAGCAAAGCTCGAAAATATCGCTATTGGTGTTTCTGAATTCGAAAAGCTCGCTCAGTTTGCCAAAAACAACAACGTTGGTTTAACCATTGTTGGCCCAGAAGCGCCGCTGGTTGACGGCATTGTCGATTATTTCCGCGAGCAAGGCCTTGCCTGCTTTGGCCCGAGCAAAGGTGCCGCACAGTTAGAAGGCTCTAAATCTTTTACCAAAGACTTTTTAGCCAGACACCAAATTCCAACCGCGCAATACCAAACCTTCACCGAAGTAGAACCGGCCATCGCTTATCTAAAAGAACGCGGTGCACCGATTGTTGTTAAGGCTGACGGCCTAGCCGCAGGTAAAGGTGTTATTGTTGCGCTGACTCTTGATGAAGCTATCGAAGCAGTCGAAGACATGCTTTCTGGTAATGCCTTTGGCGAAGCTGGTGCCCGTGTAGTTATCGAAGACTTCCTCGAAGGCGAAGAAGCCAGCTTTATCGTTATGGTTGACGGTAAAAACATTTTGCCTATGGCAACCAGCCAAGATCATAAACGCGTCGGCGAAGGCGATACAGGGCCAAACACCGGCGGTATGGGTGCCTATTCGCCAGCACCCGTGGTAACGGCCGAAGTTTTCGAGCGAATCATGGCAGAAGTCATCGAACCAACCGTTGCCGGCATGGCCGCCGAAGGCAATACCTACACCGGTTTCTTGTACGCAGGCTTGATGATTTCTCCGCAAGGCGAACCCAAAGTTATCGAGTACAACTGTCGATTCGGTGATCCAGAAACCCAACCGATCATGATGCGATTACAGTCTGATTTGGTTGAGTTGTGTAACGCAGCACTGGCCGGTGACTTGGATAAAACCGAAGCAAAATGGGATGACCGCCCATCCGTTGGCGTTGTTTTAGCGGCCGGTGGTTATCCTTCTGATTATGCTAAAGGCGACGTAATTTCTGGGCTTGATATTGAGTTTAACGAGAACAGCAAAGTCTTTCATGCGGGAACCACATTCAATGATAACGGCGATGTGGTTACCTCCGGTGGCCGCGTATTGTGTGCAACCGCTTTGGGTAACACCGTAAAAGAAGCCTGCGAAAATGCTTATCAAGCTGCCGAAGCCATCGATTGGACCGGTCGATTTTTCCGTAAAGACATCGGCTATCGCGCTATTGCACGTGAATCAGGTAAGTAACGAATTCATCTGTTGATAAACTCGTACCTATCAAAAAGCTCTGTCTGTTAAGAAACTCTGTCTGTTAAGAAACTTTGCCTATCAAGAACCTCTGCCTACATCCTAAAAGATTTAGATGGAGGTTCTTGATAACCTTCTCGCTAAACTGCACACCTAAAAAAACTGCTTTTTCCGTTCGTTTTCAGATCAAAAATCCTTCAACAACAAACCGTAAGTGCCGCCTTTTTAGGCTTTTATCGTTCTTTCGCTTGCCCAAATTCTCAGACTGGCTATTTTTTCGGCCATAACCACGGATAAAGGCTTGGTTGCGTGTAACTGCTGCAAAATGAGCTGATCATCCACTTGGGTTTCTTGGGCGTTTGCAGCAAAGATGGCGGAGATAATCGCCTGTTCGATTTCGGCTCCACTAAAGCCAGCACTGGTTTGCACCAAAAGATCGAGATCGAAATCGATAGCAGCGATGTTACGTCGGTTTAAATGAATGACAAAAATGGCTCTTCGTGCCGCAGAATCGGGAAGATCAACGAAAAAGATCTCATCAAACCGGCCTTTTCGTAACAATTCCGGCGGTAATTGCGAGATATCGTTGCTGGTTGCCACCAAGAAGACTTTTTGTTTACGTTCTGCCATCCAAGTAAGCAGGGTTCCTAAAACTCGCTTCGAGGTGCCGTTGTCACTGTCGCCGGTGGCGAGACCTTTTTCAATCTCGTCGATCCACAGTACGCATGGTTCCATCACTTCGGCTTGATTCAACGACTGGCGCAAATTGCGCTCGGTTTCACCAAAGAATTTGTTGTACAAAGCACCAAAGTCCAAGCGTAATAATGGCAGATTCCACAGCCCCGCAACGGCTTTTGCCGCTAAACTTTTACCAGCACCCTGCACACCCACCATCAACACACCTTTCGGTGCATCGATTTCTTCAGGATTTAAAAACGCGGCTTTTCGCTGCCCAAGCCACGATTTTAAATTGTCGAGGCCGCCAACCTTATCCATTTGCTCAACGCCGAATTCGTAACTCAAGATGCCATCCATCGCGAGCAGTTCAAATTTCGCTTTGTTAATGGCAGGAACATCGCTGTGGTCTATAACGCCGTCGTCGAAAATAGCGGTTCTAACCAGATGGCGAACATCTTGATGCCCAACACCTTTGACGGTGTTAACCAACATCCGCAG
Source organism: Sessilibacter sp. MAH3 (assembly GCF_054658275.1). NCBI lineage: Bacteria > Pseudomonadati > Pseudomonadota > Gammaproteobacteria > Cellvibrionales > Cellvibrionaceae > Sessilibacter > Sessilibacter sp. MAH3. The sequence continues at coordinate 70,858 of NZ_BAAGIE010000015.1, forward strand.
AGCTTCACGATCAACACTAATTCTGCCACCACGCTGTGAGGTCCAGCGGTTGGCCTCTTCGCGGACGATTTTGGTGATGTCATTTTCGGTGGGCATGGCCAGACGAACACGCTGCGAAAAGGATCTTAACTCGGGGGGAATTTCAAATTTATGGCTGATAAATACCAACGTATGAGCCGTTAAATCGTAATTGAGAGCGATGTCTTTAATCAGGCGAATGTGCAATGGTTCACCGTCGATAAACGGATGAAAATCACACAGAATAAAAACCGAAGGCGTCGGTTCTTGTTTAATCTTCTCCAGCACATGATTGGGCTTGGTGTACTCAGGCGCCTTAACGATCTGAAATTTATGATCAAACTCTTTCAATCCGTCGCTGAAGGTCCATTTGTAGCAAGGTCTACGCAAACCTCGGGCAATATCCTGCAATTGCTCACACGCTCGCTTTTCGTCATCGGTTTCGATCACCGCCAGCGGAATGTTTGCCGTAAGCACCGCCATTAGATCATCCATGTTTATCTCCCATCCAAATATGAAGTCACGCCGTAGAGTTTTGATGTAAAACTACAACATTACGGCTGTTTGTCGTAGCATTTAGCTTTGGTAACCCCGATTAGCTTTCCCATGATTTAATCAGTGGACGGAAATTGACAATGCGATTTCCAATTTCTTCACAATTTCAATTACTTACCGTTCTTGAAATTGGCAACACATCCTTGTGTCGCGGGAAGCTCTAGGCTAATCCGTGTTTCCTTTAGATTTTAGCATTAGAGAAATACTATGCCGTTTCGTAGACTTAACCCAATCGATCACTTAATAACTCAAGCAGATCGTGCAATTCGCACCCTAACTCCCGGTAATAAGCCGGTTTTTCATGCTTCACCGGCCAGTACAACCGAAGATGTTGAAATGAACGAGCGCGACCGCAAGCATGCCGCAGCCTTAATGCGAATTAATCATTGTGGCGAAGTTTGCGCGCAGGGTTTGTATCAGGGCCAGGCGACAACCGCAAAACTGCCGAACGTCCGCGAAGAAATGGACAAGGCCGCTTTGGAAGAACTCGATCACTTAGCTTGGTGCGAGGAACGCATTAAAGAATTAGGTGGTAGAACCAGTGCGCTTAATCCGGTTTGGTACGCTATGTCGTTTGGCTTAGGCGCCGCGGCAGGACTGGTCAGCGATAAAATATCGTTAGGATTTGTGGCAGCCACAGAAGATCAAGTTTGCAAACATCTCAACGATCATCTTAAAAAGTTACCGTTAGAAGATACTAAAAGCCGCAAGATCGTTGAGCAAATGATAGAAGACGAGCAAGAACACGCCGATCGAGCGATCGATGCGGGGGGCTCAAAATTTCCAATGCCGGTCAAACTTGCCATGACTGCCGTCAGTAAGGTCATGACCAAAACAACTTACCGCATCTGATTTTTAAATTTATCCACTCATGACTGGTAAATTTATTAACACATAACTGGTTTGCTCATATTCCAAAATTGGCAAACCAGTTTTCGCTTTTCCGAACTTACAAAAACCACTTACAACAATTTATCTACGATTCTACTACTTCGTAGTCGTGAGACACTTCAACACCTGCATTGGTCATCATCTTAGATGCCGAACAATATTTCGTCGCAGATAACTCCACCGCACGTGCAACCTGAGCTTCTTTAAGACCAGAACCTGTAACAACGAAATGCATATGAATTTTAGTAAATACCGAAGGAACTGTATCGGCGCGCTCAGCGGTTAATTCACATCGACAATCTTGCACCGGCTGGCGAGCTTTATTCAAAATGGTAATCACATCAAAAGAAGCGCAACCGCCAATACCCACCAAAATCATTTCCATGGGTCGAAAACCAGAGTTTCTTCCACCGTGGTCGGCAGCTCCATCCATAACGACACTGTGGCCGCTACCTGCTTCGCCCAAAAACTGAACACCGTCTACCCATTTGACCGTGGCTTGCATCGAAAAGACTCCTGAATGATTGCGAAATATATCTGCGAGATAGCTTAACACATGCGTCTAAGCTTCTGAAAAACGACGCAAAATAACAAAACCTTTTAATAGAATCTAATTGTCAGATAAGCACTTCACAAAATCGGCCAAGCTTTTGCGAAATGCTGGTGCAATCGCAATTGGAGAGCCATAATGTCAATTTGGGTGCGCGAGTTATTGGTGTCATCAATTTGTTGAATTAAGTGGATTGACGTCTTGGGGCGCTGATCAAAAAGGGCCTGGGAAGTTCAGGATCTAAAGGCCGAAAGCCAGGGGGAAAGTTTGGTAGCCGTATCTCTCACTCCACATATTAATAATGTAGAGCAATTTTTAAGTCATTGTCATCGCAGACGTTATCCTGCCAAAAGTACGCTTATCTACGCAGGTGATAAGAGCGATTCTCTTTACTACATCATTCAAGGCTCTGTAACCGTCGTTATTGAGGACGACGAAGGCCATGAAATGATTGTTGCTTACCTAAACGACGGCGACTTCTTCGGTGAAATGGGTTTATTCGACCAGCATGATTCCCGAAGTGCGTGGGTCAGAGCAAAAACCGAGTGTGAAGTTGCTGAAATTAGTTACGCGAAATTTCAAGAATTAACAGCAAGCCATCCGGAGTTCCTATTCGCTTTGGGAACCCAAATGGCAAAACGTCTGCGCAATACCACCCGAAAAGTGGGTGACTTGGCATTCTTAGACGTAACCGGTCGGGTTGCTAGAACTCTGTTGGACTTGTGCAATGAACCCGACGCCATGACCCATCCAGATGGCATGCAGATTAAAATCACCCGTCAAGAAATCGGCAGAATTGTTGGTTGCTCGCGAGAAATGGTCGGACGAGTACTCAAAACTCTAGAAGATCAGGGTTTAGTTTCCGTCAAAGGTAAGACCATGGTTGTATTTGGCACCCGTTAAGGTGCCATTACTTTTAAAGCAGATATCTTCTGACTCTGCTTTTTAAACACCCCTCTCTAAAAATTTACATCTTTTTTGTCATTCGTGTTCGAAATTTGACTCGACTCAACGAATCTGAAAACAAATTGAGTAAATATCTTATTAATCGGTGCGATTTCACCAACCTAATCTACACTAAAGATATTTAGCCGATCGGCGAAATAAAAAATTGTTCTAATAAAAATGAGAGCAATTTAAGAGCTAAGATAAACTATAGTTTTAAGCTCATAAGAAATTTTCTTATATTATTCAGCGATCCATGTAATTGGCGTTCAAATCATTTCTTTTTCCATGTAAACCTATGAGAAAATGACATCCTGCTTGTATACCATCATTGCTATCTAAACGTTTAGAAAAAAGCAGAGTATTGGAGAATCGGAAGTGAGTTTTGCTTTACCAAACGTTTTACTGTTGATTTCTAACCCGCATATTATTGCGGCGGTTAACGCTCAGCTTGCGACCTTAAACATACACTTATTTCAACAAACTGACCACGCTCAAGCACTTGGCGCGGTGCTATCATTCAGGCCCGAAATTATTATCTGTGACGAGGAATTTTCGAAAGCTTCGGATTATTCGGTTTTTCATCGGCTGAAATCCGTACATCCGGCACCTATTCTAGAAATTCGTCCTTCAGAATCTGCACCATCTACCTCAAACGATAAACTGGGTATTCAGTCAGATCTCATTATCTCCGTGTCAGATTTTGACAAGCTTGGCCAACACATACAGGATCTGATTACTCGATTCCCTCTGCCAAAGCCTAAGGTAGTGAAAAGTTATCTGAGAAACATTTCCGTCGGCAGCTTGAAGATCAATCGATACACCAAAGAAGTTTGGCTGGGCGACAAGTCCATTGCTTTAAACGAGCAAGAATATAATCTACTTATTTACTTGGTAATTAACGCTAATTGTGTAATGAATACCGATGAACTGGTTAATTACTTTAAAGAATCCAAATTAGATAAAGACGCTATTGATTGGCATATCGCTCGATTACGTAAAATTTTACGTGACGATAAAAAAGCTCCCAAAAAGATTCGTACGGTCGAAGGCGGTTATCTGTTTGAAAGAGAAGCTTGGACATAGATGCCCGAAGCCTTTTTGTTAAAGTCATTCTCAATAAACAATAAAAAAGCGAGGTAATAACCTCGCTTTTTTTATATAGAAACACTACCACTTACTGCACGCCTAAAAATTTATTACTGTTCGGCCGACTCAATGATCTCTTCAGGCTCTAAAGCGTCTCCATTTTCGGGTACTTTTTGTTGAAAGAATGGATTACCGAACTTAGGGTTGGTTAAAAATTCTTCATCGGTTAAAGCCTTAAGAAAAGCCACCAAGTCTTTTCGATCTTGCTCAGACAACTCTACTTGCTTCACAAATTGACTCTTGAAGGGGTTTTCTCTTCCATCGCCCTTATGCGGACCTTCTTTAATGTCTCGACCGCCTTCGGCGTAAAAATCAACGACCTCTTCCAAGGTTTTCATGCTGCCGTCGTGCATGTAGGGCGCCGAAACAGCTACGTTACGTAGGGTTGGTGCTCGGAATGCACCCATATCTTGTTTTTTGCGGGTGATTTCATAAACACCCATGTCTTCCTCGGGATATCCACCCTTGCCATCAATATTGAACATACCAATATTATGGAAAGGTAAATGTTCGTCGATTTCCTCATCTTCGTTAATTGACTGTGTAAAGTTAAAACCGCCATGGCAATGGTGGCAATCAACCTCTTCTGAGAAAAACAAATCCATACCGCGAATTTCGCTTTCATTTAACGCAGAGTCATCACCGGCATTGGTATAACGATCAAAGCGACTGTTGAAAGAAACCAAACTTCGCACAAACGCCGATAACGACTTGGCGATACGATCCATAGTGACTTCGGAATCACCAAACGCATCAGTGAACAGCGGGTTATACAGCTCAGAATTAAAACGCTGCATAATTTCTTGTTCGCGACCGGTGATACCCAGTTCCTCTGGGTCTTCATTGAACATGGGAATCAAAACTTGACGCTCTATTGAGCGAATGTACGGATGAGCCCACGTCAAACTGCGGTTATAACCAACATTCACCAATGAAGAGGCATTTCTGCGCAACGAATGGCCGGTAGAGCCAATAGAAACGGACACAGGCTCTGCAAACGCAAGCGCTTGAATATGGCATGATGCGCAACTTTGTGTCTGATTTGCCGACAGTTTGACGTCGTAAAATAAATGTCGGCCCAGCTCCACGCGCGCATTGGTCATAGGGTTATCATGTGGAACTGTGGGTGCCGGATAACCCTTAGGCAAATCCCAAACAAAATCACTTTTAGGCTGCTTTTCTCCACAGCCAGCGACTAACACTGCAACAGCGGTTAAAAATATCTTGCGCATGATGATTTACATCGTTTGAGAAAAAATACGACCTCCCTGTGATTCCGCAGCCAAATTCTTGAGCAATGGAATACAGGCCTCATCGTCGGGATTACCCATACAATTATCTTTGGTTAACTGAGCGTTCTCGATTAACCGATCTACATGAATATACACAGGCGCATTGGGTTTAAAGTCATTGATCATGACCTCAAACGTATTTGCATGTGCGCAGCTCTCGGCTGGGGCACGCATCGAAGACGCAGAGTCACAACCAATAGAGCCTAAATGGAAGGCCCAATGTTCGGTTTTTTCTTCGCTAACTTCCGACCGAACATCCATTCGAATAAATTTGTGGCCTAGCTGCCAAGTCCAAAACATGTCGGAATGGTTCAAAGGTTCTTCGGCCAACAAAGGATTTCCGTGATTCAACTCAAATGGAAGCCCTAGAAGAAAGCTCAAGTTAGTTTCACTTTCTAAGCTAACTGGCTTCATATTAACCACCCAACGACCTGATCCTTTGCAGCGAGTACCTAACATTGCCGCTTGGGTTTCTTTGTCGGATTGGTTAATCAAACTCGCCTCTTTATCGGCAAAGCGAATCTGGGATACGTACATTTGCAGAGCATCAAGAACCCACTCCCGGCCATCCATCTCGAACGCTCTACTGCAATCAAGCGGTTGTGATCCATAGATCAATTGAAACTCTACGGTCGATACTTTCTCAGAGGAGCCGCAAGACGCTAAAACCGCTGAAAAGACACCAGCACTACTCAGCTTAAACAACTTGTTCATTCCACCTACTCCATTAATCGAACTGAGAATCGTAACTATACGTATAATTTATCAAATCAATAGTTTTATACAAAAATGGATTTTTAAAACTTTTGAATTATGAGCCTAAACAACTAAGTGCACTGCATCGACGCGCAGTGCCACAAAAGATTACAAACTTTTGTTAGCTAAGAGTTAAGCTTTACAGGAATAACATCTTATTGAACGGTCAAACCAAACATAATATAGACATAACTTCGTCAAATAATTCAACATTTAGCCTGAGATCTTGGAAGTTTTAACCTAGTAATTAGACCAGCCAGATTAATGAAAAGGGCGCCAATCTGCGCCCTTTTATAACGGATATTTGCTGCAATTAGATTGCAATGATATGACCGTATATACCGCCGCGCATCTTAAAAAGACAGCCTATTCGGATTATTAAGTATGCGATTTTCCTGCCAAGGATTTTTAACCAGAGGCGTACTTTTTTCGATCTTATCGGTGCTTTTAGAGCTGGCTCCGGCAGCGACAGTCGCACAGCGACCAAACTGCTGATATTGAAGTGCTTGAGCAAACATCGCTTCTTCTGGATCGCCAAGAGCATGATTAAAGTCATCATTTACCACACACCCCGGCAATAACACTGCACCAAGGGTTTGTGAATCTAGCGGGGCAAAGCCGTCGGCATAGTCGCCAAACCCTAAAGCATTGACCGACTGAAATTGCACTGAAAAATAGGTAGTGCCGCAGTTATCCGTTGCATAAAACCCATAGGGTTTACCACAGGTTGTGGTGCCGATTTGAATAACTTCAACGCCTATTCCGCGCAAGCTGTTCAAAATGGATTCACTAGCAGAACAAGTGCTATCGGTTGTTAACACAAACACTCGTGACAAATTCAAAGACGGCAAAGGCTGCCCAGGTGAGAGCGAAAAACCTACGGTTTCATCAAAGAACGGCAGCGGCTCATTAAGCTCCCCGGTGACTGGGTTAAACGTCGGATGCTTATCGTTAAATTGAAGTCGCTCGAATGTTCTGTTTGTGGTCGTTCTCGGGCCCGCAATCATGTAAGCCACCTGACTGGCAATGGCCAAGAAACCACCGCCGTTGTATCTAAGATCAAGAACCAGATCATCGACATTTTGACTGCTAAGCTGATTAAAAGCGGCCACCAGCTCCGCCTCGGAGGTGGCTATGTGATCGTTAAATAAGAAATAACCTACAGCACCCTGCTCGGTTTGATGAACCGACACATTCTGTACCGAAACATTATTGATGGTCTCGGCCGTTAGTTCTGCGGTGTATTGTCGACCATCGAGTGATTGCAACACAAAAACATGCTGCTCACCAATATCATTGGGAGCTAATCCTGCATTCAAGGTAGCAATGCCCGCACTGCTGTTCGTGTTGATATCAACACCATCAATGGATAAGACGCGATCACCTCGCGCTAATCCCGCAAAACTGGCAGGAGTCTGGGGGTCAGTAAAAGCAACAACGATTTCTCTGGGTACTCGTGGCGACAAAACCGCCAATTGTGCGCCGTAGCTGACGGAAATTCCCGTTTGAGACAGGGCCTCCCACTCATCGGTGGGAACCGTGAAATGGAACTCATCTTTGTCTTTACCGGAGGCGGTTATCTCTTCGGTTCTCAGTAATTCAAAATATTCTGGCGTAGTGAATAATCCGGGATCAAGATCGACTACCTCTTCATACCAGTAATAGGTCTCATTGGTCCAAGAGCGCAGCCAAAAATTCTCATCCAGAGTCGAGCCGTCACGGTCATCAAACACAATACCGGTCACAGCACTGGAGCCAGAGCGGGGATTTTCGCACTGGGATTTAAAATTGTCTGAATTTGGAAAAACACCGGCTTCAAACATAGGTGTTGAAGCGCTGGCCACAGTATTGTTTGCACTTGAGGAGCTAGAACCTCCGCCGCCGCATGCCGCAATGGTTAGAGTCAATATTCCCAAACCGGCGCGTAAACTGTGTTTTAAGGTCAGCCTGGAATTCAAACTTTGCTTTTTCATAGCATCAATTTGCCCGATACAAAAAGTACATTCACGCCATCATTATTACTAATATGACATCTCGCTTAGCGTACATCGGGCAATACTTGAACGCATCAGAAATTTTTGTTGCTGTTCCCGAAGATGAGCTCAATTAAGCTTCTGATCACATCATTTAGGCGACGGTTATAGGGTTAGTCTTGAAAAATATCTGCTGCCGGAGTTTTGATAGACCGCCCAGCACAACCAATTCCAGCAAAACGAGCTCTCGCTCGCTCATCCCTTTTTCTCGGCCTCTTCGGCAGTATTGCCACGATGTACTGCTTTCGGATAATCGATGTAACCTGCCGCTGCACCACCAAAGAAACGGGCCGAATCGGGCACTGCGAGTGGCCAATCGTGGAGTAGACGCGCGGGCAGATCGGGGTTGGCGACAAACGGACGACCAAAACCAATCAAATCGGCCCAGCCGTCACGCAGCGCGGCCTCTGCACGCTCCAGCGTGTATTTTCCAGCATAGATCAGCGTACCCCCGTAAATCATCCGCAACGCCTCCTTGAAGGCGACGGGCATGGTGGGAGCATCCTCCCAGTCGGCCTCGGCGATGTGAATGTAGGCCACATCCAGGTCGTCGAGCACCTTGGCTGCGCCGAGATAGCTCGCCTGGGGGGTGTCATCTACAGCTCCCTGAAGTGTCGTGAGAGGTGCCAATCGTACACCCAAGCGTTGCGACCCGGTGACGTTAATAACTGCCTCGACCACTTCGCGCAGCAAGCGCAGTCGGTTGTGTAACGAGCCACCATAAGCATCAGTCCGCGTATTGGCTTGTGAGTCGATGAATTGGTTGATTAGGTAGCCGTTAGCGCCATGCAGCTCTACACCATCAAAACCTGCCTCCAGCGCATTGCGAGCGGCCGCAGCAAAATCTTGCACCACCCGAGCGATTTCTGCTTTGGTCAGGGCTCGTGGCGCCGAGTGCTGCACCATCTCACCGACTCCCAATCTCGGCCCTTTCCCTTCGGGATCAATGAAGACCTTGACGCCGTCAGCAATAAGCGGCGATGACGAAACCGGTGCAGCACCACCGGGTTGCAAAGAGACATGAGAGACGCGCCCTACATGCCAGAGCTGCGCAAAAATGCGTCCCCCTGCCGCATGCACGGCGTTGGTGACACCACGCCAACCTGAGACTTGCTCGGGTGTGTGGATGCCGGGTGTCCAAGCGTAACCTTGGCCTTGCTGGCTGACCTGCGTACCTTCGCTGACGATCAGACCCGCCGAAGCACGTTGGGCGTAATATTCGGCCATCAAAGTCGTGGGCACATTGCCAGCTCCAGCGCGTGCACGGGTCATCGGCGGCATGATGATGCGATTAGGTAGCTCCAAGCTTCCTAACCGGTACGGTGTAAAAAGCATGATTCAACGCTCCTGTAGGGTCTTAGCTGCAACATCATCCGAAACGGTACCCAGCCCCGATAGCAGAGCATCGAGATCGACGGCTTCAGCCATCGCGCGATTGCCTTCATCACCGGGGTGCAGATGGTCACCGGAGTCGTAGCGTTCAGCTATTTTGGACGGATGCGCCGGATCGCGCAGGACAGCATCGAAATCGATCACCGCGTCGAACACGTCGCTGTTGCGAATCCAGCCATTCACTTGTCGACGCAGGTCATCTTTATAGGGTTGGTAGTAGTCGTCTAGCGGCGTGCCGGGCAAGGCGTCCTCGAACGGCGTCAGCGTAGTGCCGATCACACGAATACCACGACTGTGGGCCTGAGTAACTAACTGCCGATAACCTGCTATCAGCGAGTCTAATGTCGGCCGCTGTGCCTCTGGTGCGAACGCTGTACCCGGCCAGGCGATATCGTTGATACCCAACATCACGATGACACTCTGCACACCGGGCTGAGCTAACACATCACGCTCCAGCCGTGCGAGCGCATTGACACCCATGCCACTCGTCAACAGACGGGCGCCAGAAATACCGGCATTAACGACAGCAACACCCTGGTGTGCCAATCGGGCAGCCAAGAAATCGGGCCAGCGACTGTCTGCATCCAAACTGGCACTGGCACCGTCGGTAATCGAATCTCCCATCACCACTACCGTACGCGCAGACTGTTCTGTTTCGACTTGGATTCCGGTCAACAGCGGTCGGGCCGTGGTGCTTTGCATGGCGCGATCGGCATTGCTCAGTGTTACGCTCACCGTCTGATCACCCGGAGCAATCCAGGCGGTCTGGCGTCCATCCCAATGAAACGTGCTCATAGGAGTGACCTCCGGTAAATGGAAGCTAACAACTACCTGCGAAAGATCCGGCGCCATCAGTTCAACCGGGTCACTGACTAACGAAGCTCCGGGAAGAATTGTCGCCATTGCCAGCCCTCCAAACGTCACCGGACGCAGGCTGTCGGCGACCAGCATGCCGTCAGCGGCCGGCCGTGCAAGAGTGGCCTTACCCACAACGACTGGCTCAAGGCCATAGGTGTTAGACAGCACGATGCGTAAACGCTGGCCACCCAAACTGATACGCGCTACCTGGCGCACTGTCTGATCATGCATTACCGGTGGTACGTTGGTAGGGAACAGAAAGTCTGAACTCCAAACGGGTTGCGGACTGGCCTGCCAAGTCGCCACCCAGGTTGGCGCAGCCGCCACCGTAGTTCCGATAGCGACAACACCTCCAACGGCAAGCAACAAGGTCAGCATGGCCGAAGCCAATGTTTTGTGGAGTGATTTCATAGGTTGCTCCTCTCGATGATTTCAAAGTCTTTTGATGAAATAATTATGAGTTAAAAGACTATTTTGAAATAGACTGCCCAAAGGAATATCATTTGTGAGTTGAACTCACCAAAGAGGTGATCATGGCCCGTCTGGAAGTCAATCGATCCGGCGAACTGGAAGTTTTTGTCCGAGTCATCGAACTGGGTGGATTCTCTGCGGCTGCTCGTGCCTGCGGTATGACTCCCTCGGCCGTCAGCAAACTGGTCGCTCGTCTAGAACAGCGTCTTGGTACGCGGCTGATCAACCGCTCCACCCGCCAACTGCAGCTCACTGCCGAGGGCTGCGTCTTTTACGAACGCGGTGTGAGGATTTTGGCCGATCTAGAAGAAGCCGAACGCTGTGCCAGCGAGCACACCGCACCGCGCGGTCGATTGCGGGTGAATGCCAATGTGCCATTCGGGCACCACTTTCTGTTACCACTGGCCTCAGAGTTTCTCGATCGTTACCCCGATGTGACACTAGACATAACTCTGACCGATGACGTCATCGACATCCTAGAGCAACGTACCGATGTTGCCGTACGTACCGGCCCATTGAAAAGCTCGAATCTGGTCGCGCGCAGACTCGGAGGTACACGGATGGTGATCGTTGGCGCACCCAACTATTTGGCTCGCTGTGGCATACCGACTACACCGGAAGAACTGTTGGCTCACAATCGTCTGGGCGCTAACTATGTGCGTGCACAACCCGGATGGCCATTACGATATGCTGGGGAAGATATGGTGCTTCCAGTGACTGGCAACGCCCAAACCAGCGATGGCGAAGCGTTGCGCCGACTGGCTCTGGCCGGTCTTGGGTTGGCGCGGTTAGCTGCCTTTCAGGCTCGTGAAGACATCGCGGACGGACGGCTGCAGCCGGTACTCGAAGACGCTAATCCCGGTGACATCGAGGAGATCCACGCAGTCTACGTGGGTCAAGGTGGCCACCTGCCGCTGCGAGTACGGGTTTTTCTGGATTTTCTAGCCGAACGAGTGGATATAAGTCAGGGTTAAGTAGGCGTCTAACATTGAGCTCGCCTAAACTGTTGAACAATCCGTTATCAGCCCCAGCCCTGCATGCAGTCTAGTTAAACGCTAGAATCACAGTGGAATAAAAAGCTCCGACTTTCCGGGAAAAGTCTGTTTTGTAATCGCTTGCTTGACTGGATCTTCCTTGATCACAGCAGCAACTAGACGTTACGAGATTTTTGCAGTTGATTTTCCAGCTCGGCCATGGCCCCCGGAACGTCAACAGCGACACCCAAATCTTTAAAGGTAGAGCCGAAGGCGTGTAGCGCTCTGAATAGGTTATGAGTACGACACTGTTCGCCCATCTGACCAATCCTTACGATTGGTGGGCCAAAAGAGCCAGCAATTTCGACGCGATAATGAGCAGAGATGTGGGCGCAAATCTGCGAGGAAGTAAGCTGGGCAGGCAGTCGGATGCCAATTACCGAGTTTAGTCGGCTATCAGGTTCTACGAAAAGCTCTAGCCCCATTGTCTCAATACCCGCTTGCAACGCCTTGGAGCAAACCTCGTGGCGGTGAAAACGCTTTTCTAAAGTTTCGTCAATAACCAAGCGCATGGCTTCGTGAAGGGCGAGCAGCCCAGAAACAGGAGCTGTGTAGTGATAAGAAGCTTTGTGCCAAAAGTTAGTGGCTAGATTAGCGTCTAACGTCCAATGACTCATCGGAGCCTTACGGTTTTGCACCCGAGCCCAGGCCTTTTCCGAAAAAGCAATTAACGATACGCCAGGAATAGAGCTTAATCCCTTCTGACCGCCAGTGATCACCGCATCAACGCCCCACTCATCCATCGGCAGCGCCATGGTACTCAAGGTGCAAACGGCATCAACGATCACCAAACAGTCGTGCTCGCGGGCAATCTTTGCAACTTCGGGAAGCTGTCGGTTAAAGGTGGTGTTTGAGGTTTCCCCCTGAACCATCGTGACCACTTGCGGTTTGAACCGAGCCATAACCTCACGAACCGCATCGGGATCAACGCTCTGTCCGTCTGGAACATATAAACGTTCACATTCGGCAGAAGTTCTTAGTGACATCTCAGCAAGTCGAGCAGAAAAGAAACCATTGCAAATGTTTAGAACACGAGTGCCCGGCCAAATCAAATTAACTACAGCCATTTCCATTGCCGCAGAACCTGGCCCCGCGACCCCAAGTATCCATGGTGACTGAGTTTGAAAAATATAACCGGCCATCGATTTAACCTGTTCGACAACTTTCGCCATGGTCGAACCAAGATGGTTAATAACGATACCGTTTGCCGCAGAAACCGCTTCAGGAATAGGTACAGGGCCTGCGCCCATCATCAGCAAAGGTTCATCGGGAAGAATTTGGTGAAGTTGGTTGATACTGGGGGGTTTTACAATCATGTTTGCAAAATCTTAAATTACGGGTTTTTTATTTTCAAAAATCTTTAGCTTGAACACAACAAAAATAGCATTTAAACAATAATTGAACTGAAAATAATGAAATTAAATGAGCACTCTAATCACAGAAATAACAGGAAATTTCGCGGTGGAATAACTCCAGAAAGCGATTGAAACTGCTCAGCAAAACTATTGTTAACTGGGTAAATTGCAGCTTAGAAGAACGCCATAGTCAAAATAGAGCGCGAATTTATCAAAAGAATTATTGAAGATGGGAGTGTAATTGGAAGAGATAAGGAGAAGCGGCTCTAATCGCTAAGACCGAGCCGCATCGCAATTAACTGTAAGCGGTTTGTCGAAGGTAGGTTGCCGTACTTGGCGCAAGACCAACGGTTCTGTCAACGTCAAAACCAAGTTGACCGGCGACCATTTTAGCGTATGCCAAATGGTGAACCGTGTGATTAATTAAGTAACAGAACTCACGGCTTAGCGAAGATGTAACCACCATATTTTGGGTATGGCTCACAGACACTTCTGTTTCTACCCAAACCTTCTCGTTTTGAATATTTGAGTTATTCATCCAATCGATCAAGTCATCAATTAAAGCAACCGCTTCGGCTGGCTCGTCTTCTAAACGACTGTTGCGAGAGCGTTTGTTGTAATTGATCGTACGCGCTTCCATACCTTCGCGAACGGTTACAAAATGATCCAAAATATGTCTTACGTGACGACCAACACCAGAAAGCGAATGTTCACAAGGAATGTTGTAAGACTCACCCTGACAGATCAATACCAGGGACTTTAGCTGTTCTAAAGTTTCAATAGTTGCGTCAAGCAGCTGTTTCATGTTGATTCCATAATTGCAAAAATTTCTCAGCACCATCTTTACCGAGGTAGCGCTTAATGTACTTGTCTGGAGATTTTCGTAAGTCAACCAAGATCAAACCATCGAGAGAATCGTTAAATCCGGTGTTTACAGAGAAACATACAAACTTACCGTTTAACGCCAAATAATGTCGAAGCAGGATTGGTACCGACTTACCCGGATCGCAGCGCCCCAAAAGCTTATTGATGGCAGAAATATTGGAAATAGACGCAAGAGCTTCTAAAGTCCACACTTTTCCGCGCACTTTAAGTGGCACAACCGGACGAATATCCATTAAAAACTCTTGTTCAGCACGAAAACCGGCCAACATAGAATCCGATAAAAACGCCCGCGCTAAAATCGAATGTTCTTTGGAAATACTTACACAGCCAAATAGCGTGTGATACTCCGGGTGGCGAGCGATGTAGGCGCCTATACCCTTCCAAAGTAAATCCAGTGCACGAGGATGACGCTGATAAGCCGGTGTCACAAAGGATCGACCCATTTCTAGCGCACTACCCACTCGCTGCAAGTAACGTTCATCGTAATGATAATGCGAGCGGCTGTACAAACCCTTAAGACCGTGCTTGGCAACGATTTCGTCGGTTCGACCAATTCTGTAACCACCCACTAGCGCTTTGGCATCACGATCCCACAAAAATAAATGTAGGTAGTGCGGATCATAGTGATCGAAGTCTTTCTCGCGACCAGTACCTTCGCCCGCAGCCCTAAAAGTTACCTCTCTAGAAGTCGCGATGGCATCCATGATTTTGCCGAGGCGATCATAGGGAGCACAATAAACTTCAAACTCGCCACTCTCGACCATCAAACAATCTTGGATCTTTTCGAGCTGTTCCTCGATCTCGTCACTCTTAGATGACTCAGCGATTGTTGCACCTGAGATAATGACGGATTCTTTACTACTTTGGTTTCGTGAATTTGGTAACAAATCCGTCGCAATTCGTAAATAATTCGTAATCGCCTGTTCGGTTTCAAGACTTGTTAGTTCATCCGGGGAAATTGGCTTACCCACATAAAGGTCAAAGTTCTTGCCTTCTTTGTTAGCCAGCTCACGGGGCAGCATCAGTGTTCGCAGACGTTTATGGATTAAACCTGCGGTATAAAACGCCTTACTATTTTTGCCATCAACAAAGAACGGCACACAGGTCGCTTTATATTTTTTCGCCAAACGCCCAACCAAATTGTCCCATTCTGAATCACGAATCTGCCAAGTGCCGGTATCAATGGCAGATACGGTACCGGCTGGATAAATCAGCAAGGCACCGCCCTGGCTGAGCTGTTTACAGGCGGCACGAATACCTTTTGCATTTGCTGCAGCCGCATTTTTTGAAAGTACATCAACACCAATAAATAGCCCACTCAACTCAGGAATTCGAGTGAGCAATTGATTTGTTAACACTTTTAAGTCGGGACGAACCTTCAGCAAAAGATCCGTCATGGCAACACCTTCCAGCCCACCTAAGGGATGGTTAGCAACAAAAATTACCGGACCTTCTTTTGGAATTTCGTTGAGGTGATCACCGCCAACCGGGGTTAACCCCATTCCTAGAACTTCAAGTGTGTACTTTAAAAAACGTTCGTAATTTTCGGCGCCGGTCGCGTCGCTGGGGCGATTATCGTACCCGCGAATCAATTTTTTCAGGCCGAGCATGCTTTCCACCGAGCCCGCTAAAAAACGGTTTTTTACAGGCACCCTGAATGGATTGAATTCGGATTTCATACGATAAACCTTTGAACTTACTTCCCTAGCTGAACAAAAATCAGTCATCAGCTTTTTAGCGGGTGCAACCTTACCATTTGAAGGCGTGCGAAACCATGTACAAATCAAAACTTGTCATGGAAATTCTATAGTTTTGTGAACTTTAAAATCTCGATCAAAGTTCTATGAATATTTATCTGACTTTTAAGCTAGAAATAATGCTTTAGCCCAAAAGCCGTCAAGAACAGAAAGCGTCAACATTAGTCAGTTTCTGGATAGAATTCCTTCAAACGACGCTCTTTCAACCAATGCTTATAGAATTCGCCAACACCCGGTGTTCGGTAACCACGCTTACGATTTTGGCTACCCAGCGTGAACAATGTTTTGTATTGATAAAGCAGAGATTTTAACGCATACGAAAAGGAAGTATCACTGTCCCAAATATGGAGTGACTCGGAGCTTGCCGTGTTAATTTCTACAATTTCAATGCCTTTACCGGCTTGCAGCTCTTCTAAGGAAGGGAATTTAATATCAAGACGTCCGTAATAAAATTCGGGCAAATCAGACATGATTTCGTTAATACGTGCATTTAATTCTGGCGTAACGTATTTGTTAGCATCTTTAAACACTGCGCCGCGGCAGTGGCTGGCCGAAAATACCAAACGATAAGGTTCGCCGTTTGGAATAATGTCATTTAAACGATCTTTGTGCCGTTCAAGGTATAAATGTTGTAGTTGATTAGCGCGCTCGTCTTGAGCAATTAACGTTGCCAAAGAATCTTTGCCATTACCAACCACATAGGGCATGTATTTAAGTGCAAGCGAAACTATTTTGCCGTGCTGGTCTTTTGGTTCACGAACGAAAAACACCCCAGCTTCTGCCTCATGACTGGCAAGTTTTTGCACCATAACACCGGCATCTTTTGGATAAGCCGACAAATAGTTAATTAACTGTTCTGGGGATTTAACCAATTTAACGCCAGAGCCTCTACAGCCAATATCTGGCTTGCACACAACCGGAAAATCCAAACCTAATTGTGACATTTCTTTCAGAATATCTTCGGCTTGTTCCGACAGTGGACGAGTATCAATTTTATGAACAAACCACGTCAGTATGGATTGTGCACATTGGCCGGTAGCCTGGGCTAGCAATTCACTTTTAGGAACGCCAACCATACCGGAAAGTTTTAAATTAGGATTTGCAACCAAAGGCAGTGTTAATGATCTGTGGCGGATGCTCAACAACAGCCACTGGCACACAACCGGCAAATACATTAACCAAGTTGGCCAAAACTCAAAAAAAGAAACCTTATTCTTAGAAAAAGTTAATGGTGGCATGCCTGGCGATACAAAAGGCTGGTTGCCTTGGTCTGCAGCGCTAATCGGATTGGAACCTGAAGTGTCTGTACTCATTTGGCGATTCAACTAAAACCTAACAATAAAAATAACGCACTGAAAATCTTGTCGAATACCAACAATATAACCGACAGCTGACAAACTTAATGCAAGTTCTAGATGTTGGGCAATTCAGGATTTTTCAATGTCACATACAAACCGGTAATCTTACCTGAGTTATGCGCGACTGGCGAGATTGGTGAAAACTCATGCGAATTGACGCACAACACTGAAAAAAGCTCAGAAAACGAGCAATCAATTCGCGCGCTAGAGCCAATTCAAAGACGATGCCTATGGACAAACTCTCTGGTTATTTGTTCATTCACTTCGATAAGGCTCGCCTAGAATAAACAATCAACCATCCTAAAATGGTAGTTTGAGCAAAGATATACTCGCAAAACGAATCATTCTAGAGAAAGATTGTTGCTGAATTATCACAAAATTCGAATTTAATAGGAGACCAACCATGTACGTTGCCATGAACCGTTTTAAAATTGCGCTGGGCAAAGAGCAGGAATTTATAGATGTATGGAAATCCCGAGAAACTTTTTTAGAAACGGTGCCGGGATTTAAATCGTTTAACCTGCTGCAAGGTATCACTCAACTGGATCACACTTTATTTGCATCACATTCGATTTGGGAAGACGAGCAAGCTTTTATCGACTGGACGAAATCGGAAGCCTTTCGTAAGGCACACGCCAATGCAGGTGCAGGAAACCGAGACCTGTATTTAGGCCCACCCAAATTTGAAGGTTTTTCCTCTGTTTTATAAAAGCGTTTCAGTGACAGAAAATGCTTGCGCACAAGGATGTGACATTAATCACAATAACCATTCACTGAAATTTTAAAAGGTCGCTTGAGTATTTTGTTAATCGCCGAATCCTATTCTTTCGAACATTCATTCGATGGCTACCATCAATATACTTATGCTGTCGATACACCGGTTCGGGTCTTTTTGGGAATTTCGGTATTTTTGATATACGCCGAAGCCAAGGCAACCAATAACCACAACAGCTTGCCTAAAAAGCTAAAAGAGCTGGTGGTAATGATAAAGACTGCCATGCCCAAAACCGACCCTAGTAAAACAATACCGGCTTCATACCTTGGATCTTTACGGCGCTCAAGTTCGCTAACTCGCTTAGCAATACCGTTAATAGCTTCCCACCAAATCCATAAGTAAATAACAAAACCGACCAACCCATACCGCAACACCACGGCCAGATAAGAGTTGACGATATCAACGATACCTTGTCCTTGCAGCATGGTGGCTCGCAAAACGGGATCATCGCGGAAAAACGGCGACCCCAATAAGGGGTTAGCCTTAAACGCATGTTCGGAATTAATCACCAAATTGTAGCGATAAAGCCAAGAGCCAGAAGTATCGTGCTGAACCAAGGTGCCTAAATTTAAAAACAAAATAACGACCGCAGTTAGTGTTGTGTATTTATAAAATGAACGCATGCCACCGGGTTTTATCCAGTAATACACAACCACCATCATGCCGACAATAAATACTAAGTAAGCACCGCGAGAATCAGTGAACAATAATGCTGCAAATAAACACGCACAAATCAGATAACTGCGCCAGCCAGCTTTCACCCCCAGACGGCCAATTTGGCTGACAATAAACAGATTCAGCGCCATAAAGGAACCGAAGGCGATTGGGTCAAACCAGGAGGTAGAAATACGCAATCCTAATCCGCGAAAATAGTACGCCGTAGCAATGGGCGAAACATAAATGCCGTCCGTATGGCGCGCCAACGGGCCGTACATTTTCCAACTGAAAAACCATTCAGCGATACCACCGAGGGCCAGAATAATTCCGCCAAACGACAACGCAATCAGGTAATTCTTTATGTTGCCCGGTGAGTTGCTCACCACGTAATAAGGCAGCCACACGTACAGTAAGGTTTGAAGAACCGACTTACCCCAAAAGGTAACTGATATGTCGTAACGGAAGCCGAGTACGGTGGAAATAATGCAGTAGGTGATGACCAGACGATCTAACAGAATTGTCTTGGGTTTGTTTTTTCGCTGGGCAATATAAATGGGCAGCAATAAGAAAATTGCCAAGACTGTCGGCTGATCGAGGCGAATTAGGTTATTAATACCCGGAAAAGGCACCCAAAATTCGAGTAACGGAAGCGCTGAAAATAAGGCAAAAAACGCCAAAATACGGTCTTCGCGCTCTTGTTCAACGAGCTTTATACAAACAAAAGCTGTGGCGAGATAAATAATCCAAATATTGCCGAAGACGGCAATAACACCAATTAAAATTAGGGAACATTTTCCCCAAGTAATGGCTCGCGGATCACGGACGATGGCATGAAATAAATAAGAGCCAGCAATGATAGTGGCACCGAGGACAATAAATATCTTGATAAAGTAGATCATGCTTTATTTATTGCCCAACAACCTATACACCACAAAAAGAATACGCCAGCAGCGCGACTGCTAAAGGTTACAAATTAATCGCCAACCCTAGCGAATGTTTTGATCATGTTCTCAGAGCCTACTTAAAGCAACACAAGCCTTAGGTACTTACCACCTTACCCTTGCATCACGACAAGAGTTTAGTGGCAGAGACTCTTAAACCTTGTTAAGCATATGCTCTGATAAACGCAACGCAAGTTGCAACAATGGCAAGGTTGGATTGTGAGCTCCGCCTCGTGGAAAAATACTAGAGCCCGCAACGAATAAATTTTCGGTACCAAACACTTTGCAATTGGTATCGACAACGCCGTCTTTTTCAGTAAGAGCCATACGAGTACCACCCATGTGGTGAGCGTGCCCGTGCACTTGGTAGCCATTGCCATAAAACGGTAACTTAACACTTTCTTCAAAGAGAAAATCAGGCACTTTTACTCGGGCAAGGTCGCCATCTAAACATTGCACAGCAAACTCTTCGGCCACGGCCTTGATGGTTTTCTTATCAAAGTCTGATAAATACCAGTCGATCTGTGCTTTGCGAAGACCAATATCGTCAACTTCTTGGGACAAATAAATACGATTACGCTTGGCAGGATCTTGCTCAGTTAGCGAACTTAAACGGCCTTCATCGGGACATTTAAATTGAAACAACTTCGACAATTGATCTTCCATACCCCAAGAACAAGCTCGCTCAACCAAGAAATTTTTAACGGCTTTACCTCGGCCATCAACCTCTGCCGATGCAGAAAAATGCATGGTGACATTTGAGGAGCCAATTTTAGATTCGCGCACGAACTCTTCAGACGTATAAAACGCCATGGAATCAACGCCATCCCATGCATCACCCAGCGGGATAAACTTGCCCAGACGCACATTAAAGTGCTCCATAAAACATCGGCCAAGCATATCACCACCGTTGCCCAAACCACCGCTAACCTGTGAATCGCAATTGAGTAAGACACGTGCATTTTCTACGGCACCAAGGGCAACAATAAATTGCTGGGCCGAAGCATTTGCTTGCACACCTTCGTAATTGCGAATGACAAACCCCGAAATTGTTTTTAAGTCGTCGTCGAGACGAATATCAACCAGGTTAGCGTTGATGTACAAATCGATGGCGTCGGATGCCTTGATCGTTTCGAGATATTTCTGTCCAAAACGCGTCGGTGAACTCAACTGCTCGGGGTCGGGATAAAAACTTTCGGGTAGATCCTGGGTGCCGGGTTTTCCGGCAAAGGTGCCATTTAGCTCTAAAAGCTCCTTGGCAGGATCAAGGTATTGATTCAGCTCTTCTAAAGAGATCGGCCAGCCACTTTCTTCGTAGATTTCTGAGCGTTCTTCAAAATCAATTGGCTCGGGAAGGCGACAACGACCCGCCCAGTGGTTTGAGGTACCACCAAAATAACGTAAGCGCGTGTAAGAGAAATAATTGTCGGTATCGTCGACGAGGGTATACAAACCCTGTGACTTTTGATCGTAGGTTAAGCCACCGCCTTCAAACAGGGCGACTTTTTTCCCAGCCTTGGCAAATTCCAGTGCCAGAGTAATTCCCGCCGGACCTGCACCAGCAATGGCTACATCGTAGTTCTTATCAACAAAAGGAAAAGAGCTTAGACCGGATAAATCAATCAACATGTCCAGCCTCCTTGAGCTTAATCAGCTCCTGCTCGGAGACCAACCAGCCATCAACGGTGTAATAACCCTTGCGAACAAATTTTGCTTTTACAGCAAGTGGTGATTGTTTCGAATCAGCCTGAACAGAAGCCGTGCCTAAACTAAACACAGAGCCAAGACCTAAGCCAACGCCTCTACCAATAAAACTTCTTCGATTCATATCCATTTCCACTTGAAAACTTTTTGTTGTGTTAATGAGCAAGGTGCTGTGCATCGGGAGCAGACAACTCTGGAACGAACACCGGATTTTCCACCGCAAACGGATTAAAATCGACCGCCCACCACATAAGTGCAACACAGGCGCCAGCGCCAATCATCAGTGCAATATCAAAGAGCGTGGTTCTGATTCCATACTTGCGCACGTAAAAGGTCAACACAACTTGATTAACCATAGGAGAGACCACAATCGCCAGAATAATTCCGACTAAACCGGCATAAATACCTCCGATAATCATGGCAATGATATAGGTAATACCCTTGCCAAATTCGTAAATCATGCCGGTAAACGAATCATTATTGGCAATAAACACCGGTTTTAACGTTGAATCCATGGCTCGATACATAGAAGCAACAATGAGTAACTGCAGCATCCAACCGGCTGCGTCGTATCTGGGATCATAAAGCAGCTGTACCAGCCAATCACCAAAACCCACGACCGGCAAACAAATCAATACGCTGCCAACCACACCGAAAAAGCGCATTTTTTTGGTAACACCATCCAGCTCGCCGCCTTCTGCTACCACTCGCCGATATTTGGGATACAACAACTTTTTACCGACTTTTTCAGCCGCCTCTATCACCATGGATGATAAGGCGATAGCGATGCTGTATATACCGAGCAGTTCTACACTGGTGAAATACCGGGCAACAAATCGATCACCCTGCAACACTAAAAACGTGCCCGCAGTGGAAATTAAAATCCAACGACCAAGCTTAAATACTTCCCAAACGGCGTCTTTGTCCCAATGGAATTTGTTGCGCGGCCCCGGCAACAAAAACATGTAGGAGCTCATTAATATGGAAGTTGTAATGATGGTTCCCACGGCGAGCGCCCACACACTTTGCCACCACCAGGCAAGGCCGATCATAATGATCATGCCGATAAACTGAGCGCCAATCTCCAGCAGAGAAATCATCTTTAAATCGATGTCTCTTTCGGCACTGAACACCTTGGTGCTCATGCACGAATAGGCAATTAGCGATAAGCCCGACACGGCAATCACCGGCCAAATACCTTCAACACCCAGTAATATTTCAAAGGGATAAGCAAGAATTAGCACCACTGCAAAAACGATAAAACCGCGAATAACGCTGAGCGTCCACGCGGTATTAACAAAGTTTTTGTCTTGGTGGCGATGACTGTTTATTACCGCGTCGCGTACCCCGACGTCGGCGAACATATTAATGCCGAGAATAACGGCATTCACCAAAGCGATGGTCCCGAACATTTCGGGATGAAGAAGACGGGTTAATATCAAGTTGCCAATAACTCGAATTCCAACCAAGCTTCCGTAAGTGGCAATTACCCAAAATAATCCTGAATTCATTGGTAAGCTAACAACCTTTTACGAGTAAATTGCCTAATTCAAAAGCTCACGATCTACTTAATTAGTCATGAAGATTAGTCATGCAGATAGTAGTCGTGCAGGCCTCGATATTATTTGTATTCAATAATACTGAACGCGGTTTTTTTGCGTTTACGCGAGTAATACTCTAAAACCCCTGAAAACTCAGGGAGCTTTGCGATCACCAGAGACGCCGCATAAGGCAGAGCCTGTGAAAAAGGCAAACGCTTACCGCGCCATGCGTATTTTAAAACTTTTAAAAACAACAGGCAGGGCAATAGCCAAACGCCCAACACCCACCAAAAAGGTACCAACAAAGTACTCACAAGGCTAACTAGCAATAGCGCGGGAATAACGCCGCCCCAAACAATTGCGCTTTTTACTTCTCGACGATAATACTGTTCTGGGCTATCGCCATGCATATCTGCACCCTGTGCATAAGCATGACCGCAACGTTTAGCACGCATCCACCACTGTTTGAAGCGATGCATTTGTGCATCGTGGTGTGTCATTGCGTGGTCGAGACGAAAAACTTTCCAGCCTTGCTCGCGCAAGCGAAAACACATTTCAGGCTCTTCACCGGCAATGACTGAAGGATTAAAACCGCCGACAGCTTGTAAGGCTTCTACACGCCCTAAAAAATCACCGCCACAAGCACCGGCTTCACCGACGGGAGTATTCCACTCGATATCGCAAAAAAGATTATAAAGACTCGCGTTTGGAAACTTCTCCATACGCTGGCCGCAAACAATGGCTCGCTCGGGATTTTCAACCAAAGATTGATAAGCGAATTCGATCCAGTTGTCGGCGACTTGGCAGTCACCATCAACAAACTGCACGAATTTAATTTCGGGATACAAAGACGTCAGTTGTTGCAAACCTTCATTACGCGCACGCGCAGCACTAAAGGGAATGCTGGTATCTAGGTCAACGACATCAACGTTAATACTTTTAGAAAAAGCAACGCTGTCGTCGGTAGAGCCAGAATCTACATAAACAATTTTGGTAATTTTGGATTTGAGTGAATTGAGACAGGCCTTTAAGCGCTCACCTTCATTTCTGCCAATTACCACGGCACCTATTAAGTCTGTGTCGAAATTCATATCCGCGACTGCCTGTCTTACCTATCGATACACCGAAAATAGCGCGTTAATCTTCAATAAAGATTACATTTCAGAGAAATATAATGAGTTATCCAGCTGGGCTTTTACTGCGTGTTACAGAGAACCTAGAAATTGAGCAACACGATCACCCACACCATCGACATTAGGATTGCGAGGCTTAGGTATGAACGAGGTTACTTTTTGAAGTTTTTCTGTGAGGTTATTTTCGTCAAACGAGAGTACGTGACCAAGCTCTTCGAATTTATTGGCCGTAGAAACCTGATGATCATTAACGTGCTCACCAAATTCACTTAAGCGAGCCATTACCAACAAGGGCGTTTTTGAATCTAGCGCTTGGGTAATAACACCAATTCCGGCATGACCAATCACTAAGTTTGCCTCTAACACGTAACGGTCGAAATCATTTTTATCGACAAAACGTTCGTATTTAAAATGCTGGGGCGTGTACTTGCCTTCGCCAATTTGACCGAACACGGTATCGGTTATGATGCCATCGGCTACAGCTTTATCGATGGTTTTAAATAATCGATCGAACGGCAGCATACTGCCGGAGGTTACAAAGATCATTGCAACTCTCCAACGTATTCTGCTTTGGGATATTTCGCGGCGACCTCCGGCCACTGGGTCAGCAATAAATCTGCGTATTTCAACATTAGGCGACCACTCATGGATAAATCTTCGAGTTGCGCGACGCTGTCGATCCAGACGATTTTTGCCTTGCACAGTTTTTTAGCCAACACGCAAACAATCGCGATGGGCAAGCTGCCGGTAGTCACCACAACGTCCGGCTTTTCTTTCATAACAAACCAGAACGACTTCCAAATGGTAATCAGCAGTTTGAGAGGTTTGTTGCGGTCGCATTCACCCACTATGTAAGTTGGGCCTTTTTCTTCGAGTTTTTTCGCCCAAATTTCACGGGTTGTGACATAAACCGAGGGTTGAATCGGCCAGCGAGTTACCGTGGTCAACAAACCCAAGAGTTCGGTCATGTGTCCGCCCGAAGAGGCGCCAACACACAGTTTTAGCGACCGCTTCGCCATAATTACAGATTCCAGAGTTCGTCGATTAGTGTTTTGGTTTGAACAATATTGCTTTTGGAAGACGCGCCAAAAACGATCGAATCCAAACCTTCTAATCCACAAACCCACTCGATAGCTTCTTTGGGTGGAATTGCGCCAGAAGCCAATACCGACATAGCAATAACGCGAGCATCGTTACGAGCGATGGTTTCCACGTACTTATCAACGCCACCACACATACGGAAACCAATTTTGTTTACGTTTGCACAGACGATTGGGTTTTCGATACCTTGCTCGTGTAACACATCAATCAACAACGGCAGGTTCATGGTGATAAATCCCGCTTCGGCGTTGTATTTTTCTTTCACGTACTTATGGAATTCACCGAGGAATTTGTAGCCTTTTAAACCCAAAATTAAATCGGTAATAACGTTCTGCAAAAAGATGATGGGCGTTTTTACACCTTCAAAGCGCTTCATTTCGGCATCAACCAACATGCGTAACATCTTATTTACGTCTTGGGTAATGGCAGACATAGCACCGGTTAACAAGGTGCTCATGACACCTTGTGGTGAGAAGCGTTTTAAGGTTTCAAGAATACCCACTTCACCCACGGAGTTTGCGTACTTGTGCGCGTAAGGCATACACGGATAAAACTCAAAATCGGGATAGCGCGTTGGATTCGCTTTTACAATTTCGGCAATCTCACCCACGCGGTCGTAGGTGGTACACATAAAAACTTTAATGCCTGCGTCGTAGGCATCATCAAGCACTTTCATAATGGATTGAGCATCGCGAAAACGCATAGATTGCGCACGAGCTTTATCCTCGGACATGTGGTTAACACCAAAAAATTGGTTATCTCCAAACAACACCCTTTGTAAGCTCATAATCAACCTTTCCCTAAATTTGCAATTTGTTCGATAACTTCGTCGGTGGCGGTGGCGGTTTGGAAAGTCGATTCGACCTTCACGTCTAGCCCGAGAATGTTGTCAATGAATTGATCGATTTGAGCCGAATACTCTTCGCCACGCATATAAAAATTTACCGGCGCTTGAAGCTCGGTAATGTATTTTGATTTCCAGCCATCTTCGTAATCTTCGAAGGTGGTACCGGGGGTTAAATACACACGCATTTCTTGCCGATCGGTAATGATCTTACCTTGCTTACCGTAAGCGGTGATGGTGGTACTCATCTTACGAACCGATTGATCGCTCCAGTTTGCTTCCAAATAACCAGTCGCGCCTGAGGCGTATTCAAAATTCGCAAAAACCGCGTCTTCGATATCGGCAGAAAAAATAGACTGCAACTGTGCAGAGCGAACCTTGCTTGGTGTTTCGCCAATGTAGTTCATTAAATCCACTACGTGACAGGCGTAATCGTGTAAGCAGCCGCCACCTTCGGATTTTTTAGATCGCCAAGTTGACGCACTTTTTGAAGGACGAATAACCACCTGTCCATAAGCCTTACCTTCTAAGTGATAAACCTCGCCAATGGCGCCAGCGGCGATTAAACGCTTCATCTCTTGGAAGGTACCAATGAATCGGTTGTGATAACCAACTTGGTTTACCAGATTCTTGGCAGAGGCGATTTCAAATAGGGTTCGACCTTGAGCGGGATCTAAGCACAATGGTTTCTCTAGGAATACGTGAGCGCCCTGCTCCAACGCAAATTTAGCGAGATCAAAGTGTGTAGAGTTGGGAGTAGAGATGATTACCGCATCTGGGCGGGCCTCTTTGAACATCTTTTTGTAGTCACTGTAAGTGCTGAAACCAAGATGCTTGCTGATAACAGAGGTGAGATAGGTCGCGTTATCACACACACCCACAATTTCCACATCTGGGTGGGCGGAGCTGATTGCAAAATGGGAAAGCCCCATTTTACCCGCCCCGATCAAAGCTAATTTAACCATTCAGGATTTCCCTTTATTTTGCTACACGAATTACTGTTTACCCAATGCGCAAGCGCTCACCCAAAGGTCGGCTTCGCAACCCGACATTCAAGTTATCTCTCAAACATCGTGGCTTGTCCTTGTTAATACTGTGTGACCAATACGCGGAAAGATCGCGCGTCTACTGTTTGTATGAAATCTCTTTTCTAGACTAGGCGGCAAACCTACAAAGTTTTAGCCCACCATTAATGAGTGTTACGAATAGATTTCGCCGGAATACCGACCACGGTATCGCCTGCATCGACATCGGCCAACACCACAGCATTAGCACCCACTGATGAGTCATCGCCGAGGCGAACCTTACCCATGATCGCAGCACCTGCACCAACATTAACTCGCTGCCCTAAACAAGGCGCATCAAAGGGTTTCGCTAAATGACGATTCCCCAATGTGACGCCTTGGCGAATGATGCTGTCGTCGCCAATTTCACTATAGCCGTGAATAACAATGCCGCCTTGATGCTCAATAATGACTCGGCGGCCAAGCTTTACAGTATAGGGAAGTTCAATTCCATAGACGTTACGGCAATGACGGTACAAAAAACCATAAATAATCGTCATGGGAGCACGCAGTAATTTTGGTTGGATCGTCATTCTCCAAACACCAAAACGGTGCACAGCAACGGCGCGAAAACCTGGTTTCGTCCAATCTCGACCATGGGCCTGCCAATCTTCTTTGATTTGCTCGAACAAACTCAAGTGATACGCCTTAACGTTTAAAATATTTAATAAGACTTTAGGAGTCTCTGATTAACTCTTCCATGATTTATTCAGAAGATAGAAATTGACTATGCGATTTCTAATTTCTACACAATTTCAATCACTTACCGTTCTTGACGTTGGCGACACATCCTCAGTGCCGCGGGACGCTCTAAATTAATCAGAGTTTCTTTTAACTAAAACAGGTTTTTCATTGAATATTCAATTTATATTTCATCAAATCAATAAACTGTAAAAAAATTGAAAAATGCAAAATCATCGGTTTAGAGACCAACACAGCTGATTCTAGTTATCGTTTCGTTAATAACTCGCATCTTTAACTGAGCTTATTTTAAAAAAACGTGACGAGACATCAAGGATATCAAACAACACACATCACTGGTGCTACTGACAACGAGGAGGGCTTAGAATACTCGTAATTAAGCAAGACTTTTACCTTGCAAGTCAAACGACAAACACCAACATCCCTGCTTTCCTTGTGCTTTGCAATTAATTCAACGCTAAGCCAATAAATGAATTAACATTAATACAAGCTAATTACTTTGTTAAACAATGACATTGTGCATTGTTAATTTTATAAATCTACCACAAACCCACACCAATTATTACTTGCCAGAATTACTCAAATGCAATTCAAACGATGCGGTTTTTACAAGCATTTTGTACGTCCGCTACACTATCTATTCAAGAAATAACGCCCGATGCACATTAACATTCTTTTTCACGCATTTGACTTGATTGTAACCCGGCGGTGAGTTAATTATGTTCATCAAATAATGATCGATTGCCGATAAAATCTTGAATGCTAGGGTTTATCTCATGAACCGATTTTCACCAACCTAACACGCTCGATTATGAGAAGTTTTTACTAACAACCTCACTAACATCGTACAAATTGTTGTAATCGTTTATTTTGATCTGCAAAAGTCTTACCGAAAATCGAAGGTTTTTATGCTTGCCCAGATCTCGGTAATAAAAACCAGATTGCCAATGTTGAAGCCAACCCTAACGAAGTTGAATCACTTATGTTTACCTGCTCTATTAAAACCATCAAAATTTCTACCTTGCACTCACGTTTAATGAGCTTTTTGGTCATTGCCTCTGCGATACTCATTAGCGCCTGCGCAAGTAAATCAGAATTTCCTACGCCCCCAATCAGTGAAACAACAAAAACACTGGTCGATTATCAAATCGGTATCGGCGATCAACTGTCTGTCAGTGTATGGCGAAACCCAGATCTTTCTGTTTCGGTACCCGTACGTCCAGATGGAAAAATTTCAGTTCCACTGGCAGGGGATTTAGTAGCCTCAGATAAAACTCCGTCACAACTCGCCCAAGACATCACCGATCAATTGACAAATTATCTGAAAAATCCTCAAGTAACCGTCATAGTCTCTGACCCAAGTTCGGTTGATTTCCAACGCCGTGTTCGCATAACGGGCGCGGTGAACTCACCCTTGTCGATTCCTTACCGGGACGGCATGACAGTTCTTGATATTGTATTATTAGCTAATGGTTTGAATGACTTTGCCGCACCGAAAAAAGCTAAGTTGTATCGACGAACAGAACAAGGCGTACAAACCTACCCAGTTAACTTAGATGACCTATTATTTAAGGGTAAGCTTGAAACTAATTATTTCTTGCAACCTTCTGACGTATTATCAGTACCAGAACGTCTGTTCTAACCTTTATACTGTGTAACTTTTTTAGTGTGATATGGTCAGTAACCGTCGCCAACAGATTTATGAAGAGTATTGCGCATGGATTTAAAAGCAATCTTCGCGATGATTCGCTACGCGTTGAAGGAACTAATGGCTCGGCGGATTCCAGCTACCCTGTTGTTCATTTTTATTGCCTTTGCAGTTTTATTGGTAGGTGTAAGCCTGCCACAAAATTACACCGCTACCGCCCTTATACAGGCTGAGCGTAAAAACATAATCGAACCCTTATTATTACGCGGCCGCGCGCAGGTAACCGAAATCACACCGGTTAGCTTGGTTATAGAAACCATTCGCTCAGAACGCTTACTGGTTCACGCTGCATTAGAGTTAGGCATTATTAGTGAATCGTCTGACGACGAAGCTGTGGGCAATGCCATTCGCAAATTAAGTCGTGAACTGTATCACCAAATTCGCGACGATAATGTGGTGCGTCTGTTTTACACCGCATCTTCAGCCGAAGAATCATTCACTAATCTCAATGCCATAATTTCGGCGTTTCGCAAAGATGCCAATCAACAACAGCGTGACGAGAGCAGCGAAGCTTACGAATTCATTAGCACCCAGGTTGAAAAATACAAGCAACAGTTATCTGATGCCGAAAAGCGATTATCCGACTATAAAATTAATAATATGGACGGCACCGAGACCGAGGCGCTAGATCGGATCTTAGAATTGCGTGGCGAAATTGAAAACCTAGAGCTAAACATCGACGAGAATTTAGCAAAAGCCTCAAGCTTAAAAACTCAAATCGATGTTGAAGGTAAAATTCAGCAAGCCAGAAACAAACTCAACACGCTGCAAACTCAAAAACGAGAGCTGGAGAGTCGCCTACAAGGTCTTCAGTTAGCATTCCAAGATGATTATCCCGATGTTGTTTCGGCCAAAAATCAAATTAGCATCGTCAGCCAAGAAATTGCAGAAGTACAAGCTGCTAACCCTTCGCTACCAGCGGAAGTGTCTGGTGATGAAGTTTCTTTGTTTGAAGAGCTTCGCTCGAATCTGTCAAACATCGAACTACAAACCGAAAGCATGCAACGCCGCAAGGCTTCGCTAGAAAAAATCTTAGAGCGTGAAAATTCGAAAGCAGACAGTTTAGCGGTGCATCAAACCGAACTGGCCGAGCTAACCCGTGACTACGACAAAACCAAGCAAATTTACGAAGAGTTATTACAGCGCCGCGAAAACGCCAGCATATCGCTAACTATTGATGAAGCCGGACAAGGCATGAGTTATAAGTTTCGAGAAATGCCGTCAATCCCAACTTCTTCGGAAGGCCCACCGCCGGTAATATTCGTGGCTGCGGCTCCATTTTTGGGTATTTTCACTTTGCTGGGCCTGAGCTTCGCGTACGTTTTCTTGGATCCAAGATTGCGTTACGGAATGGTTCCCAAGTCCAAATTACCGGAAGGTATCGATATCATTGTTAACATTCCTTCCTACACGCCAGAACCTATAGCGGAAAAGCAATCAAAAACCACCTGGGTGTTAATTGCAGTTGTTTTGCTGTCTGCTGTACTTTATGGTTACTTAGCTTACGGATTTTTAGCATTGGAGTGGCTGAGCGCCAAATAACGAATCAGCGTGGACAAACTTAAGCAAATTATCACTCAGAAACGCACTTCAACTCAGAGTACTGTTTCCCTAGAGGAACAAACTCCAAACAGTCACGACCTTGTGAACCGTTTTATCGCTGGTGACATGGTGTTGTCTGACGAAGAACGAGCGCTGTTATGGTCGCCGGAAACTAGAGCTGAAAAACATATCATCTACCAAGGAATGGATAACGTTGACGTGCTCAATGCTTACAGAGAATTAAGAACAAAGCTGCTGCGTAAAAGTGGCGGTTCAAGTGCCATTATTTTAGTAACAAGTGCCGGTTACAAAACTCACCATAATTCTGAAGTGGCTTTCAACCTGGCCACCAGCTTTGCGATGGACACCAGTAAATCGTCGATTTACGTCGATTGCGATCCCTATACCGATGACCGACAAGATCTATCCATTCGCGAATTTGGTTTTGGCTTAACAGACCACCTCCACGATCCACAAATTTCGTTAGTTGACGCGACCTATCCTTCCGGCGTTGAGCATTTAAAAATTATTCCAACCGGCGGCCAAAAAGACACCGCCGCCGAATATTTTAACCATCCAAGACTGGGTGGAATCTTCAACGAAATTAAATATTCGCTGCCGCACGTATTTATCTTTATTCATACACCACCGGTACTGCACTATTCAGAAGCATCGATTTTGGCAGATATCGCTGATATGGTTGTGCTTGTGGTGCCATCTAAACAAACCACCCAAAGTCAAATCTTCGAGTCAATTGAGCTACTTGGCGAAAACAAGGTTGCAGGCATTATCATTCAAGAGTAAAAAATACCTAAATATTTTACTCCTCTGGCCCATCAAACTTTGAATCGCCAGTCAATTGTTCACACCCGGGAAGAATCATGCGCACCAATCTTGTAAGATCGATAATCGGTCTATGCGCTTTCACAGCAATTCATACTAACGCCGAATTTAAAGCCGCCGTTTTTCACTCCAGTGAATTTACCAACAACGCCGATTTATCCGATACCGACGAGCCCAGCGAGCGCGAAGATCGCACCGGTTTAGAAGTCGAATATACCCATCAAGCGCAAAATTGGCTGTTCAATTTTGATTACCAATTTGAAAAGGTTAACTTCGACAGTAACGCTCAAATTCCCGAAGAAGATACCGAAGAATACGAAGGCACCACCGGTTTTGATGGCTTATTTTTTCGTCAAAGATTAGGACTGCGCACCAGCTATCGTCGCGAAAACTTACTTACCGATCCCGCTGAGCTTTCGGTTCAAAATAACATTACCGCACGCGACACTTTTGTTTTTGAACCGACGTTAAATTTTTATCGTAACGATGCCGACAATCTTTCACTAACGGGGTTTTTCCACAAAATTCGCTTTGATGACGATTTTCTGCAAACACGTTCCATTGGCAGTGAGACCAAAGGATTACGTTTAGGGTGGACTCGCAAAGTCAGCTCTGTTGATAACTTTATTGCGCAGATCGAAAACAGCGAAACCGAATACGACCAAAACGGCGTTGATACCTTAGATTATCAAAACATACAGCTCGGCTATGCGGCGCAGCTACGCAAACTGAATTACACCGTGCTGGTTGGTTACAACCGATCAAGCTCTGCGTCGACACAAGATTTGGAGTCACCAAGCGCATTAATTCAAGCACTCTATCAATCTGGTCCAACGCAAATTAACTTCTTTGCCAACTACCTCATTACCGACACCTCACGCGGTAATCAAAACGGCATTACCGGTTCGCTCTCAGAATCAAACAATCAACAGCTCGGTAATGGTGATACCTCGATTATCGATTCCTACGAATTGCTTTCTGGACAGCTGAAAGTCTCCAACCGCTGGTGTCGCCGGTGTTTGGCGGAGTTTGAAGTTGGCTTTGCCGATGAAGATTACAGTGTCGACGATACCGAAAGCCTGCAACAGCTGGATATCTCGGGAAGTCTAGGCTACGAACTTACCTCCAAGCTGTCGGTTGAGTTCGAAGTTGGCTACCAAACTCAGTCTCGCGAGATACCTCAGCCAACGCTTGAGTATGATGAAGATATCTATATCCTCTCGGCCGAGTACTACCACAGTGAGAAACTAAGCACCGGCGTGAGCGCTCTCTACCGAGATAGAGACGCCGAAGACGATGCCCGATCGTATCAAGAAGCTAGCTTAACCCTAGATATTCGCTACGAATTTTGACCAAAGCGCGGTTGTATTCAACGAATGTTTGCATACAGCCGTATTTGTTAAAATTTTGTTCAACAGCCGCCCGCGAATCCTGTATACTGCGCGCGATTTTCACTCCCGACTTGGCGAACTGCATCTGACTGGGCTCAGAACTCTGCAGTCTCAGGAAATCATCGAACAGCCGCGCGACAACGGGCGTGTAACAAACTAGCGGCACAATTTCGCTCTTGCTTGAAGGAGGACGCAGACGGCATACGCTGACTGCGACACTCTAGTCATTGAGCAATGTGATCACCCGGAAACCGGTCTGTAGTCGCAGACCGGTGGCCCTGTAATTATGAAATGAGTAACCCAATGACAGATTTAGCTTTATATCGAAATATTGGTATTTTTGCCCACGTGGACGCGGGTAAAACCACCAGTACCGAACGTATTCTCAAACTTACCGGTAAAATTCATAAAACCGGTGAAGTACACGATGGTGCCGCGACCACTGACTTCATGGTACAAGAAGCTGAGCGTGGTATTACCATTCAGTCAGCTGCTACTACTTGCTTTTGGAACAACCACCGTTTAAACATCATTGACACCCCTGGGCACGTTGACTTTACTGTTGAAGTATACCGTTCACTAAAAGTACTTGATGGTGGTATTGGTGTTTTCTGTGGTTCTGGTGGTGTTGAGCCACAATCAGAAACCAACTGGCGTTACGCGAACGAATCAGAAGTTTCCCGCATCATTTTCATCAACAAGCTAGACCGCATGGGTGCTGACTTCTACCGCGTTGTTGAGCAAGTGAAAAAAGTACTTGGTGCAAATCCATTGGTTATGACTTTGCCAATCGGTATCGAAGACGAATTTAAAGGCGTTGTTGATGTTCTTACTCAAAAAGCCTACATCTGGGACGACTCTGGCCTTCCAGAAAACTACGAAGTCGTTGATATTCCAGAAGATTTGGTGGAAAAAGCAGCCGAGTACCGTGAAAAGCTCATCGAAAGTGCGGTTGAGCAAGACGACGATCTAATGATGGCGTACATGGAAGGCGAAGAACCTTCTATCGAAGACATCAAGCGTTGTATCCGTAAAGGTACTCGCGACCTAGTATTCTTCCCAACTTACTGTGGTTCTGCGTTCAAAAACAAAGGTATCCAATTAGTATTGGATGCGGTTGTTGATTACCTACCAGCACCAACCGAAGTTACTCCTCAAGATTTGACCGACAAAGAAACCGGTGAGCCAACGGGTCAAGTTGCAACCGTTTCTGCCGAAGAGCCGCTACGCGCGCTTGCGTTCAAAATCATGGATGACCGTTTCGGTGCACTAACCTTTATCCGTATCTACTCAGGTGTTATGGAAAAAGGTATGACCGTATTGAACTCATACACTGGTAAAACCGAGCGTATCGGCCGTATGGTTGAGATGCACGCAGACGAGCGTACCGAGATCGATCGCGCGCAAGCGGGTGACATCATCGCGGTTGTTGGTATGAAGAACGTTCAAACCGGTCACACTCTTTGTGATCCAGACCATGAATGTACTCTTGAACCAATGATCTTCCCAGAGCCAGTAATTTCTATTGCTGTTAAGCCAAAAGACAAAGGCGGCTCTGAGAAAATGGGTATCGCGATTGGTAAACTGGTTGCAGAAGATCCATCGTTCCAAGTTGAAACCGATGAAGAATCCGGTGAAACCATCCTTAAAGGTATGGGTGAACTTCACTTAGATATTAAAGTGGATATCTTGAAGCGTACTTACGGTGTTGAGCTTATTGTAGGTCAACCTCAGGTAGCTTACCGTGAAACCATCACTCGTGAAGTTGAAGACAGCTACACCCATAAGAAACAATCGGGTGGTTCTGGTCAATACGGTAAGATCGATTACCGCATTCGTCCTGCCGAAGTTGGTACCGGCTTCAAGTTCATATCCAGTGTTGTTGGTGGTAACGTACCTAAAGAATACTTCCCTGCCATTGAGAAAGGTTTCAAAGGCATGATGGGTCAAGGTACTCTTGCCGGCTTCCCTGTGTTAGACGTTGAAGTTGAGCTATTTGACGGTGGCTTCCACGCCGTTGACTCATCAGCAATCGCGTTCGAAATTGCAGCGAAAGGTGCATTCCGTCAATCAATTCCTAAGGCTGCGCCTCAGTTGATTGAACCAATCATGAAGGTTGACGTGTTTACCCCAGAAGATCACGTAGGTGATGTTATTGGTGACCTTAACCGTCGTCGCGGTATGATTAAAGACCAAGAGCCTGGCGCTACCGGTGTACGTATTAAAGCAGACGTTCCTCTTTCAGAAATGTTTGGTTACATCGGCCAGCTACGTACCATGACTTCTGGTCGTGGTCAGTTCTCAATGGAATTCTCTCACTACTTGCCATGTCCTTCACAAGTAGCAGAAAAAGTCATTGCAGAAGCAAAAGCGAAAAAAGAAGCCAAGTAATTACTTGCTTTCTTTTACGCAAAAAAAGCCACCTTCGGGTGGCTTTTTTTATCTCTATTGGATACGTAAAAACTTATTATCAACCAGACTTAATCGTTGTTTATGACAACCAATAGATAAATATCATCCCACTTCAACAACAACTCTACAGCGTAATAGTCGCGAAACATTTATTAATACGCATTATTTGCCGCACAAAAAAATCTCGACGATTATTCGATTCGATATCTCACCATTTAAAACATTTCTAGCGATCAAAACAACGTACTTTTGAGCAACTCGTAAATTATAAGAAGCTCTGATTAACCTAGAGTTTCTCGCGACACAAGGATGTGTCGCCAATTTCAAGAACTGTAAGTGATGGAAATTGTGAAGAAATTGGAAATCACATTTTCAATTTCTTCCCTCTGATTAAATCATGGATGAGTTAATCAGAGGTTCCTATAAAGTTTAAATAACTAAGAACATTTAACGTCACAAAAACCTACGAGCTCAAAAGACTATTGGCACCTCTGATTAGCGAAAAATATTCTTCAAAGACCAACCCACTAAATCTATCAGGTTACTAGATCGCTTATAAATATCGAGGAAACACTTAATTCTAAAAATAACTCTAAAACAACTTTATCACTTCATACTTTCATCAAAGTTGTCTTAAAAAGGACTTATTATCAAGAAAATTATTCACTTCCAGAGTAAGCAAAACTGTTTTTATGTAGAAAAATAATTCGAAAAATTTCCAAGCTCGCTCGCTGAATCTTACCTTTAGCAATGTAATCAACTGTAATTTACCAATACCAAAATTACTACCATACTGAAAACACAATTCAGAACACGCCGTACTCTAAAACAACAATAACTTATAAAATAACAATAACTACTGATCCAAATTCTATTTGAAATTTACAACGCATTTTTCAGAAAATTAATTCATTAAACAGCTTCAAAAATTCAGCACTCACTAACCCAATAAAAACAATATATTGAATTTTCGAAAAATATGAACTTACCTATTTAATTTCTAAGGCCTGAGAATTATCGCCAGCTGAATTAGAAATTCAGAGACACCGTATTAAAAACACGTTGCCGCTTGCAAGGCTTCGTCCAAAACCAGATTTTAAACAACATCTGTAAAAATGAATAAATACATTACCAACCAAGGTAAATAACAATACTCTCAGGAGAGCAAGATGAATTTATCACGAAGCAGTGCAATAACTTGCATTGCAATCAGTGCATTATTCTCCACACCCAGCCTATCCGATACCAATCAAAAAAGCATTAAAGGCTCTGATTGCTTTGCACCCAGCTCCTGGTTTCCGGTAACAGAAACGACCGAACCTTCCCCCCAAGGTAATTTTAATAGCAATTGCGCCTTTCACTTATGGTCTTGGCAGGCTTTTTTATGGTTAACAGAAGTAGAAGAAAATGGATTGTTGAGATTTGTTAACTTCCCAACAAAAGAAGCTGTATTTAACGATGACCTTAGCAATAGCACAGGTTTGAATTTAAAGGTTCGTACTGCCAAGTCTACCGGCATTGAAACTGAAACACCTTTAAATGAAATAAATCAAGCAGGTACCGGCGGAGTTTTAGTCGATCACAATGGTCGAGCGATTTATTTCTCTCAACATTTCAACCCGCAAATGACAGCAAGAATTATTGCCTCAGATTGGAATTCTCCAGAAGAACTTAACAGTCTTGATCCGAATGCCGTCGATCATAACGGTCGATTAATTAATATTTTTCGTGAAGGAGACATAGAATTAAAAGCTGCCTGGAAAATTGTTGCTCCTGGAGAAGACACTTCTGGATTTTTTACTCAGCCCGCCACCATACAAAAATTAAAAAATAGAAATGGCAAAATAATAACGTCAAACCGAACAGAAAAAGTAACAGTGGCGTTGGTAGGCTTGCACGTTGTTGGTTGGATTGAGGGTCACACCGAAGCCGTCTGGGCAAGCTTTGAACATGTTAAAAACGCACCAGATTATCAAGTCAACCAAGGTTACAAATCGGCTGTTAGCAATCAAAACTTCACCTTTTATACCGCCAACACCACACCACAAGATTGCAACCAAAACTCGGTAGACAGCTTAACGCTAGATGAAAAAACCCAGATCTTATCGCCCATTACTCAAGTGTGCCGACAATATCCTTCTGGCGAAGTAGCAGGATCAACCTCCGATAATGTTACGGCGATTAACACATTAAATACGTCAGTTTGGCAGCAAGCTCAAGCCACCGACATGGTTCAGAATTATTTTGAAGTTGGCGCTATTTGGCAAACTTCAAATTCAGAGTTTTTAGATCAAAACCCTTTACCGCTGAACAGTACCTTGCAAACAAACATTCTAGGCTCACCGCTATTATCAAACGCGACCATAGAAACCTTCACGCAGAACGTACAGAGCCTAAATAACTGTTTTTCGTGTCACAACACCACACAATTCCAGCCTGAAGATCCACGCATTAAACCCATGCAAGCAAGTCGATTGAGTGTTAGTCATTTAATTAAAGAAGCCTATATAGCGAACCAACCAAAAACCACCAAAGATTAATCCATGGCGATACAGACACTTTGATTTAAAAATCAGGAGACTATTATGTCCAACACAGTATTACGTATTCATCCAGCCATTGGTATGTCTCGGGTTGGTAACAGTGACGAATATATATTATCGCCAGAGACAGCAGCTGGCGTAACCGATGTGAACGGCCAAACCGGCGGACTCGCAATTAATCCCACAACCAATGCGTTGATTAATGACACCGACCTACGCGATGCAAACGGTGCTTTAAAAAGACAAGCTCAACGTTACCGAATTTATCAGTATCTATCACCCGAGAGCGCTCAATCTTATCCATATCAAGGTGAAGTTGCTGAAATTGTTATTGGCAGCCCACTGAACAATTCCGTGGTAAAAGACATTGTCTGGCAGGTGCATTTAGCCAATAAAAAGGCCAACTGGTGCATTATTCCAGAACAGGGGCCAACTACCAAACAAGGTAAACCCACCGGTGAAACCAGCGGTTTAAACGCCTATGGCAATGGCGGCATGCCCTATCCTCGCAATCCCGATTTCGGCAGCCAGAAGCCTTCTGAAGGCCCAGATAACACATCCAGCAATACTTGGCCTTCAACAATTCCCGCTCAAGAATGCTTGAATGTTCTATCAGACAATAAACGCCTTACCGAACTGGTTGTTGATGCTGGCCCAAGAACCATTAAAGGTACCGACAGTGCACGCATAAATTTTGATGCAAGCACAACACCATCGTTCTACCAACCGGCGTCCGGTACTTGTGCAGGATCTATTGTGGCGCTGCCCAATTATCCGGTCTCTTTTCCAAATATGCATTTTAATAAACTCAATATTCCCTCTGGCACCGACGTTACACAATTGGGCGCCTTAGAAACCGACAGACAAGGTCGCTTAATCGTCATCGGCGGACAAGGTGCCGCGTGCGGACTATTCAAAGACGACAAAACACCGTACCCACTTGGCAACGATATCGACAACGATGGTTGGTTTGACGACACCGCCGATGGTCCGGTACAAGCTATTATTTTGCTTGAAAATGGCGATGAAATTGTTTTGGAAAATACCGCTTGGGCAGTATCGACCGATCCCTCATACGCGCCGCAAATTAGAAATGTAATTACCGTATGGGACGAAGTTTACGATACTTGGATCAGAAAATTAGGACTGGATACCAACATCTACAACGGCCCAGAAAACGAATCGGCACCAACTAATTTTGTCACCAGTTACAAACCATCCTTCGATGACGATATTTTACCGCTGTTTAGTGCCGCACATTTATCACAGTTTATTGGCGCATTAAATCAAACCGCAATCGGTGCTCATGCCCGATTAAATAATGTAAGTGCAGACGATAATCCATCGGATTATTTACAGGTACAAACCTTTATTAGAAGCCCCTACGCCAGCGACGATGAATTGGATATTGGTGCACCAAGAATGCCATTGGCATTAGGCGATACAGGAGCCTCTTTTTTAACACTAACACGTACGCAGTTCTTTTTTATAAACCAATGGTTTAATAAAAATTACAGCGCCAACGCAGAAAAACCCTTAACCGCTGGAGAGCAAATCGATAAAAATGTTCTTGCCAATTGTTTAGGTGGCCGATTCAGTCCCGGAATCGATTTAACATTTATTGTTCGAGACGTGAACCTGTATAACACCAACTGGACTCAGGCGGATATAGGCCCATTTCGAATTAATTACACACC
This sequence comes from Sessilibacter sp. MAH3, assembly GCF_054658275.1. Lineage (NCBI taxonomy): Bacteria > Pseudomonadati > Pseudomonadota > Gammaproteobacteria > Cellvibrionales > Cellvibrionaceae > Sessilibacter > Sessilibacter sp. MAH3. The sequence continues at coordinate 110,755 of NZ_BAAGIE010000015.1, forward strand.
CTTAAATTACAGCCAAGCCAGTAAAACAAATCCATTTTTAAGCATTGGTTATGTACCCCTAAATTCAAACCATCACAATGTGGAACCCGGCGATCTCTGTAAATTTATGTCGCTACCTTGGCATACCGATTACAACTCATGCGCAACACATTTACCCTCACCCAATCCCGGCAGTAATTACGATACCTTAACCGAAGACGATATGCTGACTAACATCAATATCACCACATTTTGGTCGTGGCCCGCACAGCGTCCGGTATCTATTTATAATTACGACGACTTCAAAAATAATGGCTACAACTTAGCACGCATTAATCAACGTTATTCCGTTAGAGGTGAAGGTACACAAGCCATTGCCGGTCCCGATGGATCAATTTCTCCAGTACAAAGCGTTGGTCGTTATCAAGAAAGAGTTAATATTGTGCGCAAATGGCCAGAAATAGGTACCGTTGTGCAATCTAAAAATATCAACGGTTATGAATCTGACAAACCGAAAGATATTTTCTTAGAAGTTGCGAGCCAATTGGATAACTCCGGTAATAAGGTCGCAACTTGGCCGCAGCAACTCACTGATCAAGTACAAGTTATTAGCGATAAAGATTGATTTTTTCTCTTTGCTTTTAATTGATCAACTTTTTAGGTGCTGTAATTACAGCACCTACATTAAAACACCGCACACCATTAAATTATTTATTATGAAAAATAAAACATTAGATGTTGTTATTATTGGCGGCGGACCGGCAGGTACTAGCGCGGCAATAAAGTTAAAACAGCTGGGTGTTGAAAACGTTTTACTCTTAGAATCGACAAACTACGGCACGATTCGCATGGGCGAAAGCTTACCGGCTGAAGCTAAAATAGTGTTTGAAAAGCTGGGAATTTTAAATAACTTTTTGCAAGAACATCACTCACCCTGTTTGGGTAACTGCTCTGCTTGGGGAAGTGATCAGCTAGGGTTTAACGATGGCTTTTTTAACATCTCTGGCACTGGCTGGCATCTAGATAGAAATCGTTTTGACTCTTTTATGTTAAATGAGGCCCAAAAAATAGGCGCTCGGTGCTTACTTGACAGCCAGTTTATCAATGCTTATCAAGAAAAAAATTACCTTGTTATTAAATACAAAAACACAAATGGTGAGTTAAAGACGATTAACACTCGCTATGCAATTGATGCTTCCGGTAAAAGGTCACTCTTAGCCAAAACCTTCAACATTAAATCCCACTATGTTGATCGATTAGTTACCATCGCCGGAAGATTTCAACCTATAAACAATAGTCAATTTTCACATTTAACACTCTTAGAATCGCAACCTCAAGGTTGGTGGTATGCTGCTAAATTACCAGATAACTCAATAATCGCTTCAGTGACAACCGATGCAGAAACACTCAAACTGTCTGACTTTAAAAATCCAGATACCTGGATAAAACAACTCAATCAAACCAAACATTTATCACAGCAATTAAAACACTTTGAGTTCGATTTAAAATCTTTACAAGCTTACGCCACACCGTCTTTTAAACTCGCGAAAATATCGGGCAATAATTGGCTTGCGATTGGCGACGCGGCGATGACCTTCGACACCATCACATCGCAAGGTATCACGAAAGGTTTGTTGTCGGGCAGTTTAGCAGCGAAGGCAATCACTAAAAATATTAACGACGAAACCAGCGATTTCTCTCACTACGAATCAACGTTGAATGTTGCATTTGATAACTTTATAGAACTACGTAAGAACTTATATCGTAGCGAACAGCGCTGGTTAAGCAGTCCATTTTGGTTAAACAGAGAACGAATTCACACTCAACTTTCTAACCAGCTGGCAAGTTAGAATTACTATAAAAATCTGAATTTATGTGACGATAATAATTAAACTCAAAGCTCTTATTATTTTCTATTTTTTCAGGATCAAACCATAACCACGCTTTTAATAAACCTGCTAATTCTCCTACAACGATCTTCGCCGATTGGCTTTCCTGCCACCAACCCTCTAATTTACTTTGCACACCAAGTGCCGAATAGACGCCAAACTGTGTATTTTTTCCTGTATGATTTGACGCGTATTTAAATGCTGTTTGATATAAATACCGCGTTCGATATCCATGAGCGTAGCCAGAATACACATTAACTGCGGAAAAATCGTAATTATTTCTAACTAGCCAGTCTCGCACTAAAACCGCTGAATAATAAGTACGATCAACCTTCGCATAAGGTGCTGGCAGCGCTACAACATGTTTCGCGTCAATTCCGGATGCAATCAAATACTGCTTAGTACGCTCGGCAAATGACTTTTCATCGATATTATAAAAGCTTTCTTCTATGCCACCTCCGGTAGTGACAATTAGCTCATAATTTTTTCGCTTAATATCAGCGGTAACCTTGCTTAGCATGGCGGGCTGGAGCCAACCTTCGACAACGGCTATACGCGCGTCTTTTAAATCATTAGGACTTAAAAATATTGCGAGATTTTTGCCGATAAGAAAACAAATTACTGTAAGTACGATAAGCGACAACAACATTGTCGCAAAGGAAGGTAAAGGCAAATATCGAGGTTTTAGCCAAAAATTTAGAAATGATTTCATCGATATCCTTTCGATTAAATTGGAGAAATACTTTAGGAATCCTTGATTAACTCATCCATGATTTAATCAGACGGAAGAAATTGAAAATGCGATTTCCAATTTCTTCACAATTTCAATCACTTACCATTCTTGAAATTGGCAACACATCCATGTGCCGCTGGAAACTCTGGGTTAATCAGAGTTTCCTTTAATTAAAACTCTTTATTTATCGCTCTTTACTTAAAGATTTAGCATTACCTGCCAGAGTAAAAATATTTTACTCTAAGTTTAACAAGCTCTTTTTCCATCTCCGGATCAAAATCCGACTGACGCTGTTCAATTAAATAATGCCAAGGGTATTCGGAATTTTTCTCTTTTAATTTCTCTACATAGTCAGAAAGTTTAGCAACAGATTTTGCAGGCGAGCCAGCGACTATCGTATCGGGCGGAACATCTCTGGAAACCACTGCACCGGCAGCAATAATCGCATTTGGCCCAATGGTAACCCCCGGTAAAATAATAGCGCCGTGACCGACAAACACATTATCTTTAAACTCAACCTTACCCACTTTATCAAGCTTTAAACCAAAGGCGCGATTAATCATATTGACCGAACCATCGTGACCGAATACACAACAATTCGATAAACGCACATTATTCCCCATACTCACATAGGCAGGGTCAGAAACATTGGCATAGGTAGGAATCGAGCAATTTTCACCAATATGATAAAAACCACCCCATTTTTTTAGAAACTCAGCGTACTCTAAGCTATCGGGTTTACAGAGCTTTAAATACCAAGAACGGAGTTTTCCGGTTTTAAACGCAAGCTTTCTAACAATCTTTTTCAACATAACCACAACTCTTAAACCGCCTTTAATCGAAGCTTTCGTTTATTAGATTGTGGATAAGCTTAACAGAGAAGTGTTATTAAGATCGATGCATAAACCGAGAGCGGAAACCTGAGTAAATTGACAAAAGGTTTATAATCAGAGCAAAAAAGCCCGCATATGCGGGCTTTTTGAATCATTGGAGGTGTAACTATTACTCGATAATTTTAGCAACAACACCGGCATTAACGACCACCATGAATGGTGGAAGTACAGGTTTTGCCAGAAGCAAAAACCTGTCGGTACGGACACGTTAACTCCGGGCATCCATGCCCTCCGCCCTTTGGGCACCCTTACGGGTGTTCAAAATTGCTCCTGCAATTTTGTCACGGAGAGCAATCCGCTCAGATGGCCGCACTAATGACACTGTAGCAGCTTTATCGATTACAATTTCGGGCATCCTGCCCTTCACCCCTTCGGGGTCAGCCTCCGGCTGCTCTAATTTGATCCAGTCAAATTACTCGATAATTTTAGCAACAACACCGGCACCAACGGTACGGCCACCTTCGCGGATTGCGAAGCGTAGACCT